>DAORHY010000029.1:0-18261 GCA_035438225.1 Bacteroidia bacterium | reverse complement strand
ATCCAATACCGAATCTTTCACGGTAACTCTTGTGGATACAGGTCTGAACACAAAAACAGCCGGACGTTTGCGCCGGGTTCAGAAATTTATCGGTGATGAAGCGTTCATGCTTACTTATGGCGACGGACTCACTGACATGAACCTTCAGGATCTTGCCGCATTTCACAGTAAACATGGAAAGATTGCCACAGTAACAGCAATACAACCCGAAGGGAAATTCGGCGGTATGCAGTTGGCAGACGATAATACTGTTCTTGAATTCCAGGAAAAACCCAAGGGCGACGGACGATGGATCAATGCCGGATTTTTTGTACTGAGTCCGCAGGTTTTCAACTACCTGGATGAAACGTCAGACGATATCATGTGGGAAGATGACCCGATGACCCGGCTGACCAACGATCACGAACTGGTAGCATACAAATACGACGGATTCTGGAAATGCATGGATGCCATGCGGGATCGGATAGAATTGGAAAACTTATGGAATTCGAACCAGGCAAAATGGCACCTGTGGAAATGAACCGGCTTTTTGGTGGAATCTATTCCGGGAAAAAGATTCTGATCACCGGAAATACCGGGTTCAAAGGATCCTGGCTTGCGTATTGGCTTCACCGGATGGGCGGGCAAGTCTATGGATATTCGATTTCGGTTCCTACCAATCCTTCGCATTTCCGGTTGCTGAATACGGATCACCCGACGGTTTTCGGGGATATCCTCGATACTGAAAACTTAAAAAAAATAGTCACTGAATTTCGACCCGAGATCGTCTTTCATATGGCTGCACAGAGCCTTGTCAGGGAATCCTATGTCAATCCTTTGCTGACCTACCAGACAAATTGCATCGGAACTTTGAATGTACTTCAGGCATCACGATCCGTAGACTCCGTGCGCGCATTGGTAAATATTACTACTGATAAAGTTTATGAATACAGGGAAACCGTAAATGGTTATACAGAAAACGATCCGCTTGGAGGACATGATCCGTACAGTTCCTCAAAAGCATGTGCTGAAATCCTTACTGCTTCTTTTCGCAAATCCTTTCTCATGGATTCCGGCTATTTATTGGCAAGTGTTCGTGCCGGAAATGTTATCGGCGGTGGCGATTGGGCCAACGACCGGCTGATTCCCGATCTGGTGACTGCTGCTTTTGAAAATAAAGAAACGGCCATCCGTTATCCGGATTCAATACGGCCCTGGCAACATGTACTGGAACCATTATCCGGCTATTTGCTCCTGGGACAGCGCTTGCTGGAAGGTGAACGTAAATTCAGTTGTGCTTGGAATTTTGGACCCTCGCTGGAAGACAGTTGTACAGTCCGTGAAGTGCTTAATAAATCTGTGAAGGAATGGCCTGCAATCCGCTGGAAAGAAGACCCTGCTGAAAAGCTGTATGAGTCCCCTGCCCTTCTTTTAAATTCCGGTGCAGCCTCCATGAAACTTCACTGGAAACCTGTTTGGAATCTTCAGGCAGCTATTCAACGGACCATCTCGTGGTACCGTTCTTTCTACGAGAAGGGTGTAGTACTGACAAGTGATGACCTTGAAGCATACATTTCCCAAGCAAAATCCCAACAATTCGTCTGGTGTCAATGAAATTTACCACAACAGATATTCCGGGACTGCTGGTGATTCAGGCAGAACCATTTTCAGACCAGCGCGGGCAATTCTTCCGAACCTTTGCCCGGGAGGAATTTCTTGCACACGGACTGGACCTGAATTTTATCCAGCACAATCAGGCAACAAATACTAAACGTGGTACATGGAGAGGTCTGCATTTCCAAAATCCTCCCTACACAGAAACCAAACTCATCCGGTGTATCCGCGGAAAAATATGGGATGTTGTTCTTGATTTACGTTCCGGTTCCGGAACCTTTTTGAAATGGATAAGTTTTGAATTATCTGCCGAAAAGAAAAATATGCTACTTGTACCTGCAGGACTTGCACATGGCTACATAACTTTAGAAGACAACTCCGAACTGATCTACCTTCATACGTCTTCCTATCAACCCAATTCGGAAGGCGGAATTCGTTATGACGATCCACGAATTGGCCTCGATCTGCCTGTTCCGGTTGAAGTAATTTCAGATCGTGATCGTTCCTATCCATTTCTCACCACTAACTTTACAGGCCTCGAGCTATGAACTGCAGGTTTTGCAACCACCCTTTATCACTTGAATTTATTGATCTCGGCACCGCGCCATCGTCGAATTCATTTTTATCCAGTGAAGAACTCGACAGCCCGGAGTTGTATTACCCTTTAAAGGTTTTTGTGTGTGAACAATGCTTCCTGGTGCAGGTTGCGGAATACAAAAAGGCGGATGAAATCTTTGACCGAAACTATGTTTATTTCTCCTCCTATTCCAAAACATGGCTGGAGCATGCAAGCAACTATGTGAACATGATGAACAATCGTTTCGGCTACACTGCGAATTCAAAGGTCATTGAAATCGCTTCGAACGATGGTTACCTGCTTCAGTATTTTAAAGCACTCAATATTCCGGTACTCGGGATCGAACCGACACTAAGTACAGCAAAGATTGCCCGGGAAAAAGGAATCGATACGCGGGTGGAATTTTTCGGTGTGGAACTGGCCATGAAACTGGTGGAAGAAAACGGAAAAGCAGATTTGCTTATTGGAAATAATGTACTTGCCCACGTTCCAGACCTGCACGATTTTGTCAGCGGATTAAAAATAGCCCTTCAACCGGCCGGAGTCGTAACCATGGAATTCCCTCACCTGCTCCAGCTGGTACAGCACAATCAATTTGACACTATTTACCAGGAACATTTTTCATATTTGTCTCTGCTCACAGTGCAGAAAATCTTCCGGGAAAAAGGCCTTGCGATATTTGATGTTGAAGAACTGAGTACGCACGGCGGGTCACTCCGAATTTTCGCGAAGCATGCGGATGCTACTGCCCATCCAATCTCCGACCGTGTCCAACAATTGTTGCAAAAAGAAACCAATGCCGGGATGAACACCACGGGTTTTTATGCTCATTTCCAGAAGGTGGCCGATACAATCAAGTACTCACTCCTTGAATTTCTGATCAGTGAAAAGAAAAAAGGATCTAAGATCTGCGGATACGGGGCTGCGGCAAAAGGCAATACTTTATTGAACTATTGCGGAGTCCGTGCCGATTTAATTTCATTTGTTGCCGATGCATCTCCACATAAACAGGGTAAATTCCTTCCGGGAAGCCGTATTCCGGTTCTTGACAAAAAGAGAATACTGGAGGAAAAGCCTGATTTTATATTAATTTTACCATGGAATATAAAAGATGAAGTAATGTCGGACCTTGGTTTTGTACGCGATTGGAATGCGAAGTTCATCCTGGCCATACCATCCCTTATCCTTTTATGAAAATCGTTGTTACCGGAGCCACCGGATTTGTCGGAACGCATTTGATTCATCACCTGCTTGAACAAAATCAAGAGGTTGTTGCCAGTTCCCATGATCTGAGAAAAGCAGAGCGTGCAAGCTGGTACAGCAAGGTTCATTATGTTCCCTACAGCCTCCACTCTGCTCCGACGGATGAAAACCTCTTTCGCCGGTTTGATTCTCCCGATGCTCTCATTCACCTTGCCTGGCAAGGCTTACCCAATTACAACTCACTGCACCACATTGAAGAAAATGTGCTTTCGAATTATTTTTTTCTGAAAAATTTTGTTCGAAACGGTTTAAAAAACCTTACCGTCACCGGCACGTGTCTTGAATACGGACTGCAAAGCGGAAAACTATCCGAAGGGATGGAATCGCGCCCTTCAACTGCCTATGCCGTCGGGAAGCATACCCTGTACTGCTTTCTGGAAATATTAAAAAATGAAATTGGATTTTCCCTCAAATGGATCCGGTTATTTTACCTCTACGGTGAAGGACAGGCTTCCCAATCGCTGCTCCCTCAGCTCGAGCGTGCACTGGCGGCAGGAGATGAATCCTTTCCAATGAGCGGTGGAGAACAGAAACGGGATTTTCTGCCAATAAAAAAGGCATCGCTGTATATTTCTAAAATTGCGGAGCAGACCAAACAGGAAGGGATAATCAATTGCTGCAGCGGAAATCCTGTGTCCGTAAAAGATTTTATTCACGATTATCTGCAGTCAAAAAATAAATCAATTGAACTCAATCTGGGACATTATCCATATCCGGCATATGAGCCAATGGAATTCTGGGGTGATAATTCAAAATTGCAGGAAATAATTACAACGAACCATGAGCGTACAGTGTCCACTGACAGGTAGCAATAATTGTGTGCTCCTTTATACCCAGGAAAATGTTCCGGTCTTCCAGAACAAAGTATTCCGGACCCGTGAAGAAGCCACTTCCACATCCCTGGCGAGTGTCGCATTGACACAATCCCTTGCATGCGGATTCATTTTCAACGGCACATTTGATCCTGCAAAAATGGATTACGATGAAAACTATCAGAATGAACAAAGCAATTCCGGTTACTTTCAAAAACACCTGGAGAATGTGATTCAGCTGATGGAAGATCAACATATACTCGAAAACAAAATTATCGAAATCGGTTGCGGCAAGGGATATTTTCTCAATTTACTTCGTCAGCGCAACAAGGATGTGATTGGATTTGACCCTACTTACGAAGGGGAATCAGAATACATCATCAAAGATTACTATTCATCCAAATATGAATCGCTGGAAGCAGATCTGATTCTTCTCAGGCATACGCTGGAACATATTCATGCACCACTAAAATTTATCCAGCAGGTTGCCGCAGCCAACAAATACAAAGGAAAAATATACATTGAGGTACCTGCCTTTGAATGGATATTGAAACACAATGCCGTCGAAGATATATTTTATGAACATTGTAACTATTTCACAAGGGAAACACTTCAGTTATTGTTCAATTCTTCCTCCTGTGATTATGTTTTCAACGGCCAGTATCTGGCTCTGGTTGCCGACCTGAAAGATGTAAAACAGGAAATTGAACCACTGGTACTCAAGCCTGTGCAGGTACATTTTCAGGAAAGAATCGAAGCATATAAAAAAATCGTTGCACCGTTGGAAAACCTGGCAATTTGGGGAGCGGGTGCCAAAGGATCTACATTTGTGAACCTCATCGATCCCGACCGAAAAAAAATAAAATGTGTAATTGACATCAATACAAAAAAACAAAACCAATATATTGGCGGAAGTGGTCATCTGGTCATTGCTCCGGAAGACATCCGGAAACACGACATCCGGAATATCCTGATCATGAATCCGAATTATCTCGAAGAAATCAGACGCCAGCTTTCCGATCCATCCTGTACCCTGTTAACCATAGACTGATGAATCCAATAAAACAATTCGAAGAAGAGAGAACAAAACGAATAAAAGCTCAGCGGAATTCTGACAAAATCAGAAAAGCCACCCGGAGCTTTTTGACTGAAACTATTCATTCCGGTTACTCATATAATTTCTCGTGGATGGGGCGCCCGATTATTCAGTACCCTCAGGACATGATTGCAATGCAGGAAATAATCTGGGAAGTGAAGCCCGATCTGATCATTGAAACAGGGATAGCACATGGAGGTTCTCTCATCTTCTATGCATCGTTACTTGAATTGATCGGAAAAGGAGAAGTTGTCGGTGTGGATATTGATATCCGTTCCCACAATAAAAAGGAAATCGAAAAACATTCCATGTTCAGGAGAATCCATATGATACAGGGTTCATCCATTGATCCGGATGTGGTGGCACAGGTTGCAAAATTTACAAAGAAGAAAAAACGAATCCTCGTCACACTTGACTCCAATCATACTCATGATCATGTGCTTCGTGAACTGGAAATGTATTCACCCTTTGTCTCGAAAAACAGTTACCTGGTGGTATTTGACACGGTAGTGGAAGACCTGCCAAAATCTGCTGTCAAAAACCGTCCCTGGGGAAAAGGCGATAATCCGAAAACGGCAGTACATAAATTCCTGGCTACGCACAAGAATTTTGCGATTGACCAAACCATTGAAAACAAAATTCTTGTTTCAGTTGCTCCTGACGGTTATCTAAAAAGAGTCCGATAGATGACGAAATTTACCGTTGTAATTCCGACACGCGAACGTGCAGATACACTCTCTTCGACACTGAAGACCTGTGTAGCTCAGGATTACAAGAACCTGACGATTCTGGTCAGTGATAATTGCAGTACCGACTCTACCCCTGAAATTGTCAGCGGATTTAAGGACGAACGGATCACCTATATAAGGCCGGCGCAACGCTTAAGCATGAGCGAACACTGGGATTTTGCGCTTGGGCATGTTGATGGCGGGTATGTCTGCATCATCGGTGATGACGATGGATTAGCTCCGAACGCTTTGGAGCATGTTGATGCAATCATCCGGGAGACCGGAACTTTGTCCGTTTCTTCCAAAGACAAGGCAATCTATTTCTGGCCCGGTTATCTTGAAGAAAAGCGAAAAGGTCTGCTTCAACTTTCCCTGAACAATACCTATCGGATGGCCGATACGGCAGCCTGTATGGAAAAATCACGACGTGCCATGCTGCCGCTTGATTTGCCTCAGTTGTATCACGGGTTTGTGGACATTTCTTTTTTAAAATCGATTACGGGTTCCGGAGGAGCTGTTTTTAAGGGGTCGATTCCGGATATCTACTCCAGTGTTTTACTCGGTATTTCCCTGAAAGAACATGTACTGTCAAATTACCCGTTCACCATTCACGGACTTTCGCATCACAGCATAGGAACATCATTCTTCAACAAAAAACTAAATGCCGAAGCAGCTGAAAAATTTATCCGTGAGAACAAAGCACTTTCTCATCCAAAGATGGTAATCTGCGGTTCGACAAAAGCCATTTTTGCGGACATGCTGCTGCATGCACACGATCATCACCCGGGATCACCTGAACCGGACATGAAAAAAGTGATCGAAGCCTGCATGGCTGACGCCACAGGTAATAAATCAGAAGATGTTTACCAGGAAATCAGGATAGCCATGGAAGAGACTGCCCGAATAAACGGATTGGATCATTTTCTGAAGGAAGTCCTGAAAAAATATCCCTATATAAGCCAATCCCCTGAATCGGGAATCATTACAGGCTATTCACAGGCACAGGAAATGCTCTACCTGCCCACATTGGAATGGAATGTAAAAGATGTTTCCGGAGCATTTCATTTTATGCGCCACTTGTTGAGTAAGCAACCTGTAAATAATAAATTCAGTGTTCCTCCCATAACGATTCCGGATTTTCTGAAACGAAAGGTATCCCATTATCTCCGCAGGATTTCAGGAAAGTAAAAAATTGATCAGGCAAGACTATGTGTGGAATATCAGGAATCTTTACGCAAGGAACACCGGTACCGGAAGAGTCTGTCCGTGTTTTCGACCAGGCTCTGGCCCACCGAGGTCCTGATGGAACAGGGCATTGGTACAATGCAGAACATACGGTCTTACTGCATCACAGAAGGCTGTCCATTCTGGATCTCAAAGCATCGGCTGCGCAGCCGATGATCGACAGTTCGAATCGATACATCATTGTTTACAATGGTGAAATATTCAATTTCATTGAACTCCGGAAAGAACTTGTTGCGAAAGGACATTCGTTTCAGACCGAATCGGATACTGAAGTCATCCTGACGTCTTACCGGGAATGGGGAGAGTCGATGCTGGACAAGTTCAACGGAATGTGGGCGCTTGCAATTTATGATCAGCTGGAGCAAACACTTTTCTGCGCGCGTGACCGGTACGGGATAAAGCCGTTCTATTACATACACAACCCGGATTCGTTTGCTTTTGCTTCAGAAGTTCAGGCTTTACAGAAATTTTTAGGCAAGGACGCAAGGCCCGACCACGCAGTACTATCCAATCTCTCCTTAGCCGGATTCCAGCATCATGGAACCGCCAGAACCTATATTGAGCAGGTACAATCACTCCCCGGCGGGTACAGCATTCATTATTCTGCCCGGGGTTTGGAGATAAATAAATGGTATAGTCTGAAATCAACAGAAGTACCAAGTGACCTGCAGCGCCAGTCAGAAAAACTTCTTGACTTGTTGACAGATTCTTGTCAGTTGCGATTACGGAGCGATGTTAGTGTCGCAACTTGTCTCTCGGGCGGACTCGATAGCGGCAGCATCACAGCCCTGTTGAAGAGCAGTCATCCCGATTCATTGCATCGTTTTGGTCACTATACACACAAAAGCTTCCTGGCATCTTTTCCCGGAGCTGTTATTGACGAGCGAAAGGAAGCAGAACAGCTGGCTTCAATAATCGGAAATGAATTAAAAATCCTTGACATCCTCACACCCGCTGCTGAAGATATTGAGTCTTCCTTACGGGCATGCGACGGACCCATGCATGCGTTCGCCTTTTATCCGATCTGGAAATTGTATGGTTTTATCCGGCAGAATGGAATTAAGGTTACGTTGGATGGCCAGGGACCGGATGAAATGCTTGGCGGATACAGGCCCATTCAGGCAGGACTGCTGGCAGCTGTGCAACTCCGGAATGTGAAATGGCTGAAAGATATTTTCGATACTTATTCAGCTCAGGGAGAAAGCGAACAATTCAGCTCGAAGGCATATGCGAAAGACGCTGTTAAATTTGTAGCCAAGGCATTTATCAAAAATGCCATGAAAGGAAAGTTGCTGAATAGTATGCAAGACACTATTCCCATGAACCTTGATCCTGTAAGGAACGATGAGCCCTTCGACAATGCACTTGACAATTACCTTTACCGTTCATTTTTTTACAATCCACTGCCTGCCATTCTCAACCAGTTTGATCGTTGCTCGATGGCGCATGGCGTAGAATGCCGCATGCCATTCATGGACTACAGGATCGTAGAATTTTTATTTTCACTTCCTCCTACTTCCAAAGTTTCCGGTGGATATACCAAACGGGTGCTCAGGGATGCCATGCAAGGCATTCTCCCCGACTCCACCCGATTGAACAAACGGAAAATCGGGTTTAATGCACCGGTTGTAGAATGGTTCCAGGGACCATTGAAGGAATTCATGCTCGACATCATGCATACTGAAACTTTCCAGAAGAATCCGTATTTTGACGGCAAGGTGATCCTGAACGACTACCAGAAATTTTTAATCGATCCCAATCCGCAATTTGACCAGGCTTTCCGTTTCTGGCCTTCCGTTCATATTGCCTGGTGGCTGAACACGATCAAATAACATGAAAGATCCTGCCCCGATTGCAATGTTTGTTTATAATCGACCGGAACATACCCGGAGGTCGCTGGAGGCATTGGAGCAGAATCCACTTTCGCGTGATTCTATCCTTCACATATTCTCGGATGGTCCCAAATCCAATACCGGAGAAGAGGATTTGCACAACATCGCTGAAGTCCGAAAACTCATCCGGGAAAAATCATGGTGCAAAGAAGTTATCATTCATGAATCTACTGTTAACCAAGGGCTTGCCACTTCCCTGATCAGTGGAATCAATGAAATTATGCAGCATCATGAATCAGTGATTGTATTGGAAGATGATATCCTTACATCGCCGGATTTTCTTCAATTTTGCAACCAGGGCCTTATTCGGTATGAACACGATGAAAAGGTTTGGCAGGTCTCCGGATATATGTTTCCGCTACGGGGAAAACTTCCTGAAACTTTTCTCCTTCCAACCGTAGCCTGTTGGGGATGGGCAACATGGAAAAGAGCCTGGCTGAAGTACAATTCCGATCCAAAATTTCTGATGGCGGAGATCCAATCAGGAAATCTGGAATATTCATTCAACCTGAATGGTTCTTATCCATACCTCCAAATGCTCAAAGACAGGATACTGGGACGTAACCAGTCCTGGGCAATTTGCTGGTACGCTACTATATTCCTCAACCGTGGACTTTCACTTTATCCCGGTCAAACAAGAGCTGTAAACATCGGAATGGACGGCAGTGGAACACACTGGAAAGGTTCAGGAACTGCCCAAGTGCTGCCAACACTGGAATCCGTAAACGGTTATCATTTTCCCGGGTCTTCTGAAGCCGATATCAGGGTCCAGCGAAAACTTGAAACAAGTCTTAGAAAGACTTATTTTCCAAGTATTTATGATCGAATTTTCCGGAAACTTGTATCCCTTTTCCCGTCTTAAAAACAAGGCGAATGGATTGGGAATTGATGTTATCTTGCAACAGTCAATGAAACACTTCATGATCCGTCGTTTAAAAAAAATATTAACTGGCAAGTCAGCTATCCGAACGGTAGAGGAATTAAAAAGTCGGTACGGAAAAATGATCAACATTGCTCCCGATGTCCGGCTCGAGAATTTTGAACTGGAAATACGAAAGCCGGTGCATGGTCATGTGTTTTTCTCTGCAGGTAAGGGTTGCGTTTTGTCCGGTAAATTTGTTTTGGAAACAGAAGAAAGTACGATCCAAATTGGCGAAAATACCTTCCTGGGCGGTGGATTGTTTATTAGTCTCAGGAAAATAGAAATCGGTTCGGATGTTATGTTTTCCTGGGGATGCACGGTGATTGACAACGATGCGCATTCGCTGATTTCTTCTGAACGGCAAAAGGATGTATCCTCCTGGAAAAAAAGCCTTGAGGCCGGTTCAGCCGGACTGTATAAATCCTGGGACGGAATTTCAAATTCTCCGGTCGAGATCGGCGATAAATGCTGGGTTGGCTTCAATTCAATAATCCTGAAAGGTGTCCGGCTTGAAGAAGGAGTTGTCGTTGGCGCCGGAAGTGTGGTTACACGGTCCTTTCCACGGTATTCTGTTATTGCAGGAAATCCGGCAAGGAAAATTAAAGAGACGATCTGAATGCATTCTGCTGTCGGATACCGTTGAAACATACCAGTATACTCTTGGAAAACCATTTACTTCAGAAGCGATTTTAATGACCTGGGAAGAAACGATAATCCATCTTCGTAAATCACCTGAATACACAGAACTACTTCGGGAGTCATATCTTGAGGAAGATTTGCATTTGAATGAGGAACGTTTTTTCTCCTCTGCGGAATTTAAAGCCACATTGAAACTGATTGAATCATTCAACATTCCATCCCGTCATGTTCTGGATATCGGAGCTGGTAACGGAGTCAGTACGATTGCTCTTGCACGCTCAGGATACCGGGTGACTGCACTGGAACCTGACCCGAGTGATACGGTAGGGTGCGGAGCTATCCGCAAACTGGCGGATCAATACAATCTTGCCCAGGTTCATGTCGTACAGGGATATGGTGAAAAACTTCCATTTGAAAACGACAGTTTTGACATTGTCCATGTAAGACAAGCAATGCACCATGCTGAAAATCTGAGTAAATTCCTGCTTGAAATTTCACGCGTTTTAAAACCGGGCGGATATTTATTTACCCTTCGTGATCATGTGATCTACAATGAAAAGGACAAAACGCGCTTTCTCGAATCTCACCCTTTGCAAAAATTCTATGGTGGTGAGAATGCGTTTACTGAATCTGGTTATCTGGGTGCAATGCGAAATGCCGGGCTCCGGATCCTGCGGACCATCCGGCACTTTGATTCTGTATTAAATTATGCACCGCTGACAGAAGAAAATTTAGCATCTCTCACGGCCCGTTTCACCCTTGAATTAAATACACGCGCCAAACAAAAGTTCGGGACATTAGGTAAATTAACACCCATCCAATACATTTACCGCAAAGCTGTTCAATTGAGGTTTGGCGGATCGCTGGACGAACGCAGGATTCCGGGAAGAATGTATAGCTTTGTGGCTGTAAAGCCTGCGGCGGCTCAATGACAAACACCCTTTTACTCGACTAATTTATGCCAACCATCCTGATTACCGGTGGAGCCGGGTTTATTGGTTCCCATTTAACAACTTTACTCCTTTCAAAAGGGTTCAAACTGGTTGTTGTGGATAATTTTTCATATGGGAAAAAAAATTATCTGCCACTTGAACATCCTTCCCTGACCGTGCACGAAGCTGACATCCTTGATAAAAGCGCACTGAGTGTAATTTTTGAAATGCACAAGCCGGAAACGGTTTTCCACCTTGCCGCCATGCATCACATACCAACATGCGAATTGAAGCCGGATATTGCCTTACGGACAAATATTGAAGGCACAGAAAATGTAATCCTCACAGCCCAGTCTGTTCATGTGAAAAGATTCATTTTCGCTTCAAGTGGAGCTGTATATGAAATTGTAGATGAGGAACTCAAAGAGGATGAAACACCTGTTGTCCCGCACGATATTTACAGCATCACCAAGAAAACCGGCGAGGACCTTATTCGTTTGTACGCAGAACGCAAAGTTTTTAAATCAGTAGCCTGCCGTTTGTTTAATACCGTAGGGGCGCACGAAACAAATGCCCACCTGGTACCCGATATTCTTCAACAGGTACTGCAGAACAAGTCTGAAATTTTGCTTGGTAATCTCAGCCCTTTGCGCAGCTATATACATGTGAAAGATGTTGCCGAAGCATTTGCGGTTATTGGCTCCATGGACTTTAAGAAGGATTTTGAAACACTGAATATCGGCACTGAATCGGAACACTCGGTTGAAGATATCCTCAATTTGATTGCTGGTATTTCCGGAAAAAATCTTACTGCTGTTCAACATCCTGACAGAGTACGAAAAATAGACAGGCACCGCCAGAGAGCCAGTTTATTGAAGACAACCCAATTAACGGGATGGTCTCCGGCACGGACACTAAAAGAAGCCCTGGAAGACGCCTATCAAGAATCCATCCATGTTTAACAGGATCCATATCATCATACCTGTACTCGGAAGCAGTTCCTGGACGGGTGGTTTTACTTACCAGGCGAATCTGATTGAAGCTTTAAAGACCCGTCCGGATGTCAGTATCTACCTGGTCCGGAACCTTGACCAGACGTATGAATCAATCGAACCGAAATCACTATCCGGAAGAATATTCCATTTTATTTCACAGATAAAAAAAACGATTACCAATAAATTCTCTCTTGTGGTGCGCGGGTATAACAGAGAACTGACAAAAAAAATTAATCGTTACACCACCGCCCAGATAAATGTATTGTTTACACATAACAATGCACATCTCCTGTCCAGGAACAACATACTGAAGCTCTACTGGATTCCGGACTTTCAGCATGTTCACATGAGCTACTTTTTCAGCCAGGAGGAAATCAATGAGCGCAACCAGCGCTTTCTTCACGGTTGTGAGCATGCGGATATTGTTATCGTCAGCAGTAAAAATGCCCAAAAAGATCTTGCCGAGTTTGCTCCTCAGTATTTGTCCAAAAGCAGGATCTCGAATTTCGTTTCGAACGTTTCGAAAGGAATCTGGGAACTAAACCCGGATCATCTGTTAAGTAAATATTCGATTCCGGAAAAATTCTTTTATCTGCCGAATCAATTCTGGAAACATAAAAACCATGTGCTTGTCTTTGAGGCAATGCATATCCTCCAGGCAGAAAATATTTTTCCGGTGCTCATCTGCACAGGGAATCCGGCCGACTACAGAAATCCCGAATACAGCAACGAAATAAAAACAAAAATTGACGAATGGAAATTGAAAGATCAGCTTTTCATTCTTGGCCTTGTGGATCACAACGATGTGCTGTTGTTGATCCGACAATGCATTGCATTGATCAATCCCTCTTTGTTTGAAGGTTGGAGCACCACAGTAGAAGAATGCAAATCAATCGGGAAAAGAGCTATATTATCAGATATCGAAGTACACAAGGAACAAAATCCTCCATTGTCTGATTTCTTTGACCCGAAAGATGCGAAGTCTTTGGCGGAAATCCTGAAGAAAAGGTGGCATGAACTCCAGCCGGGTCCGGATTTGAAACTGGAAGAAAATGCAAAAAAAAGTTTACCGGAACGGATGAATAACTATGCGAACAATTTTGTGAACATCATTAAGGAAAGTTATACCAGCCGGAAATGAATGAAGCCGCATTCCATACACCGGTGCTTTTCCTGATTTACAACAGGCCGGAACATACCCGAAAGGTCTTCGAAGAACTTCGCAGGCTCCGGCCATCGCAATTATTTGTAGCTGCAGACGGACCGCGAATGCATGTTCCCGGTGACCAGGAGAAATGTGAAGTGACGCGGGCAGTGATCCGGAATATTGACTGGAAATGTGAACTGCACACTCTTTTCAGGGACCAGAATAAATCGACAAAATATGCAGTACCGGAAGCCATCCATTGGTTTTTCGAAAAAGTCGAAGAAGGCATTATCCTTGAAGATGATTGCGTACCAGATTTGAGTTTTTTTTCCTTCTGTGAGCAAGTGCTTGAAAAATTCAGAAACGAAAACCGGGTGATGCAGATCAACGGGAGCAATTTTTTAAAAGGACGAACATACAATTTCAAAGGTTCTTATTATTTTTCAAGATTGTGCCATCCCTGGGGATGGGCCACTTGGAAAAGGGCCTGGAGCAAGTACGATTTTGAAATGAAGGACCTTGATTCGTTCATCCGGAATGACAAATTAACTATCCTGACAGAAAATCCTGAATGGAGAAAATACTATTACAACCTTCTTCAACAAACCCGGGAAGGGAAAATTGACTGCTGGGATTTTCAATGGTTCTATACCGTTTGGTCCCATGCGGGTGTGGTGATCACTCCGGTAATAAACCTTGTCAGCAACATAGGTTTTGGTAAAGAGGCAACCAATACTCATTATAAATTTACGCGGCTGGCAGAAATGAAGAGAGGCAAATTTGAACACATGGTATTCGATACATCCTTTGATATTAATACAGCAGCCGACCAGTGGTCATTGAATATTAAAATTAATGAAGGCCGGGGAAACCTGTTCCAACAAATTGTACAAAAAATAAAAATAGTATTTCGTCAATAATATCCAGAACTTCATTTTTCTCTACTAATTCAAGCAATCATGCATATTTCAATTTACGGAGTTGGAAGGTCCGGAACAAAAGCCATACAACTCTACCTGAGTTACCTGCTGGCCAAAAAGTATGGTGATGTCTGGATAAATTACGAGCCGTATTTCTGGTTGGACAGAAAAACAAACACGATGAATTATGAGGGATTTTATCATCACTCCACTTCCCCGCATATCAACAGCGATCCGGAAAAATTCTCAGCAGGGCATCATCGTTTTCTGAGAAAACTCACACGGCCGGGAAAACCAATTGTCACAAAATTTATTCGTGGTAACGGCCGGATCAATGCGATCAATCACATCATTAAACCGGATTATAATTTTATTATTGTACGGGATTTATACCAGGTACTGATATCGGTACTGAAAACGAACTGGGATTTTCTTTCCGTAGGATTTGAATACCGGATGAGCTAGGAAAAATTTATCAATGAAGTCAGGGCATCCGGTATTGTCCAGGAATACGACTGGTGTCTCGACAGGATCTTTGACCGTCTGGATCAAAATGCTTTCTACTGGTATGTGATGAACCTTGCTGCGCTTCAAAGTACGTTTTCTCCAACCTATTTTTTGGATTACAAATCCATTTCGGAAATCGAAAAAATCGCCATCCGGATCATCCAGCCCTCAGAATCGGAAAGCATTAAGAACCCAATGCTTTCCGGAGATTATATTCACGGAGACTATCCCCTGCTTTCTGTTCCGGTAAAACATTCAAAAGTTGAACTGCTGAACAGTGTCTTGTATAAAACCCAAATTATTGATAAATACGGAATCTATATCCCCACAAGGAGAGTTGGCGGTGCTGCAAAAGTCAATGAAGAGTATCAGCTCATTGAATCGGCTTCCATGCCTCAAACAAAAGTGACCATTGAGAAAAAAGATCTGTATGAATTTTTTAATGAAGATATCAGTCAGAAACTGGCACTCAGGAGAATGAGCAACCCTGCATAACAGTAATCAATCCCACGACTGAGTTTCGAATTTCGTTTTTGTATGGACCCGATTCAATCAACCTGTATACTCTGCAATTCCGGCGCGCTCAAACACCTCCGGAAATATGAATCCAAGGGGTTAGTGCGTTGCAAAATGTGCGGTATGGTATTTTCAAAAACTATTCCAACGGATGAAGTGCTGCGGCATAACTACGGAAATTATCCACGTATTCATGGAATCAGTGAGACCACAAAAAAAAGATTTCAGGAAATACTGGACAAGCTTGAGCCGTACAGGAAAACCAACAAAATGCTGGATGTCGGATGCGGGGAAGGTTTTTTTCTCGTTGAGGCATTAAAAAGAGGGTGGGATGTTTACGGCACAGAATTTAATCCTGCCTACATTGAGGACGGAAAGAAAAAAGGAATCCGGATGTTTGCAGGCAAAATCGGATCCATTGAATTTGAACACTCCTTCTTTGATGTAATAATATCGATTGAAGTCCTTGAACATCTTCAACAACCTGCAGCAGACATTTTACAATTCAATAAACTCCTCCGGGAAGGCGGTGCCGTGTATGTAACAACGCCCAATTTCAATGCATTGTCCAGAAGAATGCTCGGTGCTCACTGGAGTATCATCAGTTATCCGGATCATTTGTGTTATTTTACATCTGCTACACTGAATTTCCTGATGAAAACACATGGATTCAATAACCTCTACATCAAAACCGAGGGTATCAGTATCGACAGGATCAGCCAATTCCTTAGAAATAAAAAAACTGCTGTAACCACCACAGAAAACAGGACGGTCCGTTCACTTGATCAGCACTTGCAGGAAAAATTTGAAAACCGCTACTTCTTGAGGATCATGAAAAAAATAATAAACCGGGTATTGACTTTCACGGGGAGTGGTGACGGAATCAAAGCCCTTTTCATTAAAACAAAATCAATAACAATCCCTGAATAAACAAGCCGATGGTGAATCCTTTTCCAAAAATCACGGTAATTACTCCGTCATTTAACCAGGCTGATTTCCTGGAGGAAACCATACGCTCTGTCTTGGACCAGAATTATCCGAACCTCGAGTACATCATCATTGATGGAGGAAGCACCGATAATTCCGTAAACATTATCCGGAACTATGAAAGCCGGCTGTCGTATTGGGTGAGCGAAAAAGACAATGGTCAGAGTCATGCAATTAACAAAGGTCTGAAAAAAGCCAGCGGAGATATTATTTCCTGGCTTTGCAGCGACGACCTTTATCTTCCGGATACGTTACACGAAGTTGCCCGGTTGTTTACTGCAAATCCTGACGTGTGCCTGCTTCACGGCAAATCAGTTTTGTTCGGAAACCGCAGGAAAGAGCAAACCATCGGCGGAGATTTCAAAGATCTTCCCTTGCGTTATTTTGCCGTCATACCGTATCCTCAGCCATCTTCCTTTTTTCGCCGGAAAGTGATCGAAGATACAGGAATGATGGATGAGAATCTACATTTTGGAATGGACTACGACCTGCTGGTACGCATTGCATTATCTTATCCGATCCTGCCGGTTGATCAGACTCTTTCCCGTTACCGCCTTCATTCTTCCAGTAAAACAGTCAGCCAACTTGAAAAATTTGCAGGGGATTGGATCCGGGTTTACTCACGCTTCTTACGGTCCGTGCCAGGCACTGAACAGATCATCACATTCATGCAAGGGCATGGGTTCTATGCTGCGGACGCAATCAGTTACAATCATACCCGTGAATTCACCGCTCCGGAATTAAAACGCATCAATTCACATTTCCTGTTTAATCAACTGGTTATCTATTATGAAATTTATAATCGTAAAATGATTCACAAAATCCTGAAATTAATACAGGAAACGGATCCGAAGTTTTATAAGGAACAGAATCTGCGCAAAGTTGAAATAAGGAAGAACCTCTTCCCTCCTGTTATTGTTCATTTTGTGCGTACTTTTACACGGTAAACAGACCTGATGCCCGCATTCTTTTCCATCATCATTCCAACTTACAATCGCCGGGAACTTCTGAAACAAACGGTGGATTCCGTTTTGGCGCAAACCTTCAGGGATTTCGAAATTATTGTTGTTGATGACGGAAGTACGGACAATACAGTTCAGTACTTCAATGAAAATTACAAGGGCAATCCCCTCCTGGCGATTGAAAGCCGGGAAAACAAAGAACGCGGCGCTGCACGCAATTACGGCCTTGGAATGGCGAAAGGAACGTATGTCCTTTTTCTGGATTCGGACGATATCCTTTTCAATGACCACCTGGAAACATTGCATGCGAAGATCCTTGAACTGAACAACCCTGATTTTATTGCAACGAAGTACCAGTTTATTCGAAATCAAAAAATCAATTTGCCGGGTATCTGCAAATTTCCCGAAGGATATTACGATTATCATTTTTTTCTCAATGGAAATCCGTTGGGCTGCAATATCTGTGTCCGCAGAGCCAATCGGGATCTTTATTTATTCGAAGAAGACCGGAAATACGCCATTAAAGAA
>DAORHY010000028.1:0-18958 GCA_035438225.1 Bacteroidia bacterium | reverse complement strand
CCTTCGGCCGTGAGAAATTCAAAGAAACAACACCGGCATATGATGTTGCCGGCGCTGGTATTGAAATTGAAACGGGGGGGCACGTTTTCTCCGTCATGTTTACGAATGCTTCCGGAATTCTCGAGAACGACTACCTCGTCAATACCCAGGATACCTGGGAAAAAGGAGGAATTAAATTCAGCTTCATTATCTCCAGAATGTTCAAATTCTAAACATTCGCCGGACTGCAAGCAGGCATGAGGGTATTCGCGTGCGAATAAAATTTGCAAACAACATTTTATAAACTGACACCCGCTGTTCGTAAACGGACAGCAACCATCTGACGGACTTTTCCATTTCCGCTATCTTTGCTGCGTGGGCATTCTACAGGACTCCATTCACATTGCGCAACCTGCACTGGCAACTGACAGTCAGCGGGTATTCGGTACCGAAAACCTTATCCGGAATCCGGTGCGAAGAACGGTTCCGCTTCATGTTGATTCCACACAACATTTTGGCCCTGGATTATCTGTCACAAAAGATTCCCTTGCCGATTCCGGTACGCTGCAACTTTTTACATCTCCGATCGTCCCTCAGCATCCGACCAGCAAGTTCCTGGACCTCTATCAAGGCCATGAGCTGAAAGTCAAAAACACTGGCCCGGTTTTAAGGAAAGATATTTCCCCCGACTGGCTTTTCCCGATTCTGATTCTGGTGGTGCTTGTATTTACATGGTTACGGATATTCTATCAAAAATATTTCAGCCAGATGATCCAGGCAGTATTGAATAACAACCTGACAAATCAGATTGTCCGTGACGAGAACATCCTTGTTCAACGTGCGTCTGTTTTTCTCAGCATTGCTTTTCATCTCACAGGGGCTTTGTTTCTCTACCTGGTCAGCATCTACCTCGGCTGGGGAGTTGGCGGGCTCGGAACAGGATTTTCGCGGTTCCTGTTTTTTACTGTTCTGGTTTCATTGGTCTACACTTTAAAGTTTTTGATTCTTAAAATCAGTGGTTGGTTGTTTGATCTGGAAAGGGAAATGGCGACTTATATTTTTAATATTTTCCTGATCAACAATTGTGTCGGAATTGCATTGGTTCCGGTCATTGCTTTATTGGCCTACAATCAATGGTTGCCGGCATCAACCTTAATATTGACCGGAACCATCCTGATCGGTTTGGGTTATGTGTACAGGTCTGTGCGGGGTATCCTGATTGGATTTTCTGTTCCCGGATTTTCATTTCTTTATTTATTGTTGTTCCTGGCCACTTTTGAGATTGCCCCCTTGATAGTGATTATCCGGCTAATCCTTTAAACAGCCTGCTATTAATCAAATACGAAGATTTATTAAGCTCAGGGCTTTTCGTCAAAAAAAGAGATTTTTTCTTATCTTTGCACCCTTGAAAATGAGCCCTGTTGGTTCGTCCGGGTAATATCCGGTGATTCCGACCTGTGCAACTGATATTTTACTCACGAAACGGAAATTCCTGCATGAGTTTGAAAGTTAAAAGTATCCTGGTTACACAGCCAAAACCTGAAACTGATAAATCACCCTACTACGACCTTTCCAAGAAGTTCAATGTAAAGATCGATTTCCGTCCTTTTATCCATGTAGAGCCGATTTCGGCTAAAGATTTCAGGAAAGACAGGGTGAATTTGCAGGATCATAGTGCTGTTATTCTGACCAGCAGGAATGCTGCAGATCATTTTTTCAGAATTTGCAATGAAATGCGAATCACAGTTCCGGAGAGTTTAAAATATTTTTGTATTTCAGAATCAACAGCTTATTACCTCCAGAAATTTGTTGTTTACAGGAAAAGAAAAATCTTTTTTGGTAAACAGACCATCCTTGACCTGATGGACCTGATCAAAAAGCATAAAAAAGAAAAGTTTCTTGTTCCCTGCACTGATATTCACAAACAGGAAATTTTTGAAACTCTTGATGCTCAAAGTATTGATTACACAAAAGCGGTGATTTACAAGACAGTGGCCAGCGATCTGAGCGACCTTGCCAATGTGAATTATGATGTATTGGTTTTTTTCAGTCCATCCGGAATCACTTCGCTTTTCAAGAATTTCCCGAAATTCAAACAGAATACTACCCGGATTGCCGCTTTTGGGCCCACAACTGCGCAAGCTGTGCTGGATGCAGGTTTGCGTCTGGATATTCAGGCTCCGGTTCCTGCCGCTCCATCCATGACAATGGCTCTTGAGCAATACATTAAGAAAGCGAATAAATAAGTTTCGGAAATGTCCAGGGCCTCCTTTCCTGTAAACCGGCAAACATTCCGGAAACCGGAAAGGCTTGTCAGCCGTAAAATCATCGAACAACTTGTTGAGAAAGGACGTTCCATTCAAGTCAGCCCGTTCCGCATGGTGTGGCTGATGCATGGACTACAGGTTGCAAATCCGGTTCAGGTAGCATTCACTGTACCGAAAAGAAATTTCCGCTCAGCAGTGGACAGAAACAGAATTAAACGACTCATGCGGGAATGCTACAGGAAGAATAAATCTGTTATTTATTCGTTCGTTCAGGAACAGCAGATTCAGGTAGCCTTCCTGATCATCTATACAGGCAAGGCAGTGCCAAAGCACGAGGAGGTAGAAACTAAAATAACGCTAACCTTACAACGATTTGTGGAAGATTTTCAAAAACATTCTGGCTAAGCTCTTCATCGGAATTATCCGGTTTTACCAGGGTGCAATTTCTCCCCTGCTCCGGCCTTCCTGCCGTTTCACTCCTACCTGTTCAGAGTACGGAATGCAGGCGATCCGTAAATTCGGTCCTTTCAAGGGTGGCTATTTAACTTTACGAAGATTAATGCGTTGCCATCCCTGGGGCGGACATGGTTATGATCCTTTGCCCTGAACATTTGAATCCATCATGATGAAAAAAAACTTCCATAAGTATAAACTGTGGTTCGTCGTCACGGGAACCCTTCTTGTGTCTATGTTCAGTTTCAGTTTTGTTGACGACTATTTTGAAGTCTCAAAAAATCTGGATATTTTCTCGAGTGTATACAGAGAAATCAACATGTACTATGTTGACACTACCGATCCGGGAAAACTGGTAAAAAAGAGTATTGATTCAATGCTGGAAACCCTGGATCCGTACACGAATTATATTCCTGAATCCGACATTGAAGATTTCCGGTTTCTTACAACAGGACAATATGGAGGAATCGGTGCATTGATCAAACAAAAAGGTGAAAACGTGATCATCAGTGATCCGTATGAAGGTTATCCTGCGCAGAAAGCGGGATTGATTGCAGGTGACCTTATTCTTGAAATCGACGGAAAAATTGTGAAGAATAAAAGAACCGATGAAATCTCCCGGATGTTGAAAGGCTCACCCAAAACACCGGTGCGTTTGCTTATCCAGAGGGAAGGGGAAAGCAAGCCTTTTGAAAAAACAATTGTGCGCGAAGAAATAAAAGT
Organism: Bacteroidia bacterium; assembly: GCA_035438225.1. GTDB lineage: Bacteria > Bacteroidota > Bacteroidia > AKYH767-A > 2013-40CM-41-45 > JADKJP01. The sequence continues at coordinate 15,536 of DAORHY010000028.1, read as the reverse complement.
TAAAAGCGTGCCTTATTACGGTATGGTTACCGATGACATCGGCTACATCCGGTTGAACAGCTTCACTGAAAATGCCAGCCGTGAAGTAAGCGATGCCATAAAGGACCTGAGAAAACAACATTCGCTGAAAGGTCTGGTCTTTGATCTCAGAAACAATCCGGGCGGATTGCTCAATGAGGCTGTAAATATCTCCAATCTTTTCGTTGAAAAAGGGCAGGATATTGTAAGTACCAAAGGGAGAATAAAGGATCTTAACAAAACCTATAAAGCATTAAATGAAGCCATCGACACCAACCTGCCGCTTGCAGTCCTTGTAAACAGCGGTTCGGCATCCGCATCAGAAATCGTATCCGGATCATTGCAGGACCTGGATCGCGGTGTAGTCATTGGGCAACGAACATTCGGAAAGGGACTGGTACAAACGACGCGGCCATTGTCATACAATACCCAGTTAAAAATCACCACCTCCAAATATTACATTCCCAGCGGCAGGTGCATCCAGGCGCTGGATTACTCGCACCGGAATGAGGACGGAAGCGTTGGCAAAGTTCCCGACTCTCTCGTTACGGAATTCAAAACACGCGCCGGAAGAAAAGTATTTGACGGCGGTGGGATTTTACCCGACATCAAACTTGACCCTTCAAAACTAAGCAATATCAGCATCAGCCTTTTGAATAAAAATCTCATTTTTGACTACGCAACACGTTACCATAGGGATCGCCAGCAAATTTCTTCGGTGAAGGATTTCCATCTGACGGAAGCTGATTTCAGGGACTTCGTCGTTTTTCTTTCTGATAAAGAATATGATTATACCACCCGGAGTGAAAAAACAATGGAAGACCTGAAAAAAAACAGTGAGGATGAAAAATATTTCGCAGATATTCAAAACGAATACACTGCTTTGAAAAACAAACTCGCCCATAACAAACAGGCCGATGTAGAGAAGAATAAAACCGAAATTCTTCAATTACTGGAGGAAGAAATCATTTCCAGGTATTATTACCAAAGCGGCAGAATTGAAAGTTCACTGCAACATGATACGGAACTGAAAAAGGCCGTTGAAATTATTCACGATCCGGTCCTGTACACAGGTATTTTGAATGGCTCACTGAATGCCGATGCCGGAAAAAAATAGCGAAAGCAATGCATTCTTTTTCACGCCTTCGCAATTCTAACTATCTCCTGTTTTTCGGATTGTGCCTTCTGGTTACGGGGCTTCCTGTTTCTTTGTTTCTGACCAGCCTTTCTCAATTTGTTATAGCAGGATCATTTTTCCTGGAAGGAAATCTGATACATAAAATAAAACGATTCGCAGGCAACCAGACAGCGTTATTGATTGTCAGCATCTGGATCTTACATGTGATCGGCCTTTTCTGGACACAGGACCTGGCGGAAGGAATCAAAGATGTACGCATCAAACTGCCGCTCCTCATCCTTCCCCTGGTGCTTGCAGGATCCGATCCTTTCAAGCCGAAACAATTCCGGGCAGTATTGTATTTGTTTCTCTTTTCTGTTTTTTCGGGTTCAATGGTTTCGATGGCTGTTTTAAACGAACTCATTCCTGCAAAGGCCCCCATCCATGATATCCGCGAGATTTTCATTCTTGGAGTTTCGCATATTCGTTTTGCCCTCTTTACATGTCTGGCTGTTTTCATTGCAGGCTGGCTGTTGGGTAGCAAAACGGATCCACCTGCACTCTTTTCAAAAATTATTCTCGGACTGCTGATCGCCTGGCTCATCCTTTTCTTGTTCCTCATTGATTCAATTACGGGAATTTCAATATTAATCATCACGGGACTCGTCTTTTTATCATCGGTTGTACTGAGACATCCCCGCCCATTCGTGCGTGTGATTTCAGCGATCATGCTCATAGGAATTCCACTTTCATTGTTTTTGTCCTTGAAGAGTTTTGTAAAAAAATATTCTCCGAAACCTGAAGCCGTACTGGAATTCGACAAGCGGACAAAGCAGGGCAATCCCTACTTTTTCGACACCCTGAATACACAGGTTGAAAACGGTTACCGTGTCTATGCCTATATCTGTGAAGCTGAAATGCGTGCAGAATGGAATACACGCAGCCGGATCCCCTTTGATTCACTCGATCAAAGAAAGCAACCGGTGAAATCGACGCTTCTGCGATTTCTAACATCGAAAGGCGAGTACAAAGATGCAGAGTCCGTGTCGCGGTTGACGGAAGAAGAAATCCGTTCTGTGGAACGTGGTATCGCCAATGTCTATTACCAGAATTTGTCCGGTATTAAAAGCCGGTTGCTGCAAATCCTCTGGGAGTATCATGAATACAGCCGTGGTGGGAATCCAAGCGGACATTCCGTTACCCAAAGAATAGAATTCTGGAAAGCCGCAACAGGAATAATTATGGCTCATCCGCTGGCAGGGGTGGGCACCGGAGATATGCACCAGGCCTATGCAGAAGAGTATGCAAACATGCACAGTAAACTAACGGAACCGTACCGGCTGCGTTCTCACAATCAGTACCTGGCGATAGGGGTTGGTTTGGGGATTCCTGCCCTGGTTTATTTTCTATTTGTCTTTTTCTTCCCTTTGCCGCACCAATTGCGGAACAGAAATTTCCTGTTTCTTTCTTTCTGGCTCATTGCATTTTTCTCCATGTTCACGGAAGACACATTGGAAACACAGGCCGGAGCAACATTCGTTGCACTTTTCTGGTCTTTGTTTTTATTTTCAAAAAATGAAATTCCGGAACCCGGAACGAATCCGCTCTGATTTTTTCATCGGATCAATTGGCACCGGAAGAAGTTCCATGCTTCTGAAGTTCCCGCAACTTGGCATATTTAAGGAATGTAACCTGTGCTGTAATGCGGGCAATGAGGTAACCATAGTATCCGTCTAAAAAACCTCCGAGAAATATAAAATCACGGATAAATCTGAAAGCGGGCCTCCACACAAGTGTTAGGAATGACGCCCTTTTTCCTTCCAGAAATGCAGCCCGTGCTCCGATCTCCGAAAATTTATTTCCCTGATTGATATGCCCCTCGATTGAATAATACGAGTAATGCAGAATATCTCCGGGGATCCGTGCGACATTTGATGGATTTACCGGTACATACCGGTCGTGAGGATTTGTCCCTCCCCAGCGGCCCTTGTCTTTTACAAACAGGCGTATCTTACGATCCGGATACCAGGCTCCGTGGCGTATCCAATGCCCGCAGTAATTCGTGAGGCGGTTCATCTCATAAGCATCGTGGGTCCAGTTGATTTTTACTTTAAGAATACTTTCCTTCAGTGTGCCGGAGAGCGCTTCATCCGCATCGAGGGATAAAATGTGAGCGAACCGTGCCTGCGTAAGGGCGAAATTTTTCTGACCGATGTATCCTTCAAAAGCATGCTGGATAAATTTAGCACCATATTTTCTGCTGATTTCAGCGGTACCGTCGGTTGAAAAAGAATCAATCACGACAATTTCATCGGCAATTCCAGCAAGGGATTCCAGGCAACGTGCCAGGTTGCGTTCTTCATTAAAGGTGATAATGACAACTGAAAGCTGTACCATAACTTTTCAACGTCTGCAAGTTAGGTATATTTCCTTTTCGCATTTTGTTTCGCACGCTGATTCTTGTTTCTTTGTCTGCATCAATTCTACAATACATTGACTACCCCTCCGGCAATTCTTGAACACTTAAAACAAGGCGACAGTAAAGCCCTTGCGCGGGCAATTACACTTGTTGAGAATGAACAGGAAGGATACAAGGAACTGTTATTCTCCCTCCCTCCGGGAAGTAAAGTACCGGTGACAGGAATAACAGGTCCACCCGGAGCAGGCAAAAGTACATTAATCAATGCTCTGCTCCGAAAGTTAAGTGCGGATGGTAAACGTATCGGCGTGATTGCCGTTGATCCCACTTCCCCTTTCAATTATGGGTCCTTGCTTGGAGACCGGCTGAGAATGGCAGAACATTTTACAAATCCCAACGTATTCATCCGTTCACTCGCAACACGCGGCTCACTCGGCGGCTTATCGGAAAAAATTATTGAGATTGTAGATGTAATGCGGGTTGCAGGATTTGATATGATTCTTGTTGAAACAGTTGGTGTGGGACAAAGTGAGGTTGAAATTGCCGGGCTTGCAGACACAACACTCGTAGTTGTTGTACCTGAATCGGGGGATGAAGTGCAGACGCTCAAATCAGGCATCATGGAAATTGCAGATATTTTTGTTGTCAACAAAGCAGATCGTGAAGGAGCGGATCACCTCCGGCAGAACCTGAACAAGCTCATGGCACATCCTAAAGCGGGTGGCTGGCAGGTTCCTGTGATTAAATGTTCCGCGACGAAAAATGAAGGAATGGAGGAAGTCCTTCTAAAAATCACCGAACATCAACTTTCCGGATCCTTTGACGTAAAAAAAACATTCCTGCTCACAGAAAAAGCATACAGGCTGATTCAGCAAAAACGAATGAAAACTATTCGTAAAAAAGATTTGTTTGATGCCCTTGCATCCCTCTCCACCGCACCCGGATTCAACTTGTATCGATTTGCAGATCAATTCAATAACTGAAAAATTGCGATATTCTAAAATAGTCGTAAATTGACTCGCTTTTTACATCGTATGACTCAACGATACGACGACGGATTTTTATTGTATTTGTTTCGGTGCCTGGTTATCACAGGTGCTCTCGTTCTGGGCACAGGCGCAGAGGAAGCGCATGCCCAGGCTTTTTGGGTTGAAACATTCGGCAACACTGCTCCAAATGCGTGTGACCAGGGTACACTGGCAGATGGCTTTGCTTCCGCTCAGGGTACCTGGACCGTTACCGCTACAGGGCCTGAAGATGCGGATGCAAACAGGTGGTACATCAGCGCAACGGAACCCGGAAGAGCCGCTGGTGATTGTTCAACACAGGGCTGTTACATCAATCTGCAATACACAGACCGTACGCTTCACGTCGGAAATGTGCCCACTTCACCGAACGCACTCACTTTGTGTCCGACCGGCGACTGCGGTGCCATTTATGATGCCGGCGGTTTTCAGACTGCCGTGCAGTCAAATACAAGGGCCGAATCTCCGACAATAAATTGCTCCGGACAATACGGAATAGTTCTCTACTTCAACTATTTCATGAATGCCGAAGATCCATCCGGGAATGACAATCTTGCTGTTGAATTCTTTAACGGTGCTTCCTGGATCACAATTGCCAACCCTCCGCGAACTGATCCACAGTGCGGACAAGGATTTGGCATGTGGACACAATATGCGGTTTCACTCGGAGTGAGTGCCGACAATAATCCGAATGTTAAAATTGGCTTTACCTGGGTGAATGACAATGGTGGCGTCGGAGTGAATCCGTCTTTTGCTGTTGACAGTATTGCATTGCTCGGCACCCTGGAACCTGTTGCTGATTTCGCCGCCAGTGACACTGTCCTTTGTACCGGCGACTGTATCGACTTTACTGATCTCAGTCAGAATTTTCCGAACGCATGGGCATGGAGTTTTATCGGTGGAACCCCTGCAACCTCCTCCGTCGAAGACCCCAGCAGTGTTTGTTTCCTGAATCCCGGAACCTATACTGTTCAATTAATCGTATCAAACGGCACAGGATCTGACACCCTGACCAAGGTGGATTATATCACGGTGAATGCCTGTACTCCTCCTACAGCGGGCTTTTCAGCTGACAGTATTGACATCTGCGAACGCACTTGTGTTAATTTCACAGACCAGAGCATCAATGGTGCAAGCGGCTGGAAATGGCTGTTCCCGGGAGGTACACCTTCCAGCTCCACCGATCAGAATCCCCAGCAGATCTGCTACTATACTCCGGGAACCTATCCCGTTACACAAATCGTATACAACCAATTCGGGTCGGATACGCTTGTGCTTCCCGGATATATGAACGTAAACACATGCCCCTTGCCGGTGGCCGACTTTACTACTTTTACTCCGGGAATTTGTTCCAATACCTGCATCAGTTTCTTTGACCAGAGTACCTTCAATCCGACTTCATGGAGCTGGTATTTCCCCGGGGCAACACCCGATACTTCGACGGCCCAGAATCCTGTTGGGATTTGTTATCCTTCGGATGGATTTTATGATGTTCAGCTGATTGTTTCAAACGGGTATGGCTCGGATACAACGATCAAATATTCGTTTGTCCATGTTGAAAGTGTTCCGAACGCTTTTGTATGTCCGGATACAGCAATGTATTTCGGAAGTTCCTACCAGCTGACAGCAGGCGGAGGAAGCACCTATACCTGGTCTCCGTCAATAGGACTGGATACTACTGCAGGAACAAATCCCATTGCAACGCCTGATGAAACTACGACATATACTGTAATCATTTCTGATTTTTCAGGATGTTCCACTTCCCGGCAGGTAACAGTGACCATTCTGCACAATAACAATTTCTTTGTGCCGAATACTTTTTCACCGAACAACGACGGATACAATGATTATTTATTCGTAAGAGGAAACAATTTATATGGAATCCGTTTCACTGTATTTGACCGGTGGGGGGAAAAAGTGTGGGAGACTACCGACCCGACCGATGGTTGGGATGGAAGGTACAAAGGAAAAGAACTGGATCCGGCTGTTTTTACTTATGTATTGACAATAATTTATGACGATAGTAAAAATCTGACGCAGACAGGTACAGTTACCCTGATCCGTTGATTGATGATTATGCAAGCGCTTGTGATGAGAACGTTTTTACACAAAGTACTTTTTGCAGTACTGCTTTTCAGCGGAGGGGTGCTCTTTGCCCAGGACGTTCATTTTTCTCAGTTCTACTCTACCCCATTACAGGTGAATCCTGCAATGACCGGTGTATACGATGGCAAATTACGTTTCACCAATAACTACAGATCCCAATGGTCATCTTTGGGAAAAGGTTACAAAACGATTCATACATCCCTCGATTTCCCGGTAGGGAAAACCGATGTAAAAAATAATTATTTCGGTGTCGGGGCAATGGTCTACCAGGATAAAGCCGGCGAAGCGGGATTTACCTCCACCATTATTGAAGGGAGTTTGTCGTATGTAACGGCGATGGATGACATCGGCGATCACTATTTCTCAATCGGATTTCAGGGCGGACTCAACCAAAACAGTCTGGATATTTCAAAAACAACCTGGGACTCCCAGTGGAACGGGGACACCTACGATCCATCGCTTCCGTCTTTCGAAAACATCCAGCTGCAGCAATTTGCCTATCTCGACTTCAATGCCGGAATGATGTATTTCTATGTGCCGGACGGAAACAATTCCCTTGCCCTTGGCGCCAGCATGTCGCATGTCGGAAGCCCGAATGTTAGCTTTATCCTCCGCCAGGAAGCTCCTCTGAGAAAAAAATATACTTTTCATGGCAGCGGCGACCTTTCCATGAATAAAGAAAATCAAACCTGGCTACAGCCACGGTTCCTGGTGAGTGTTCAGGGCAAACAAAAAGAAATCGTTGCCGGAGCTTTTCTGAAAAACAAAGTTCAGTTTAAATCAAGGTATACAAACTATAAAAAGGAAGCATACTTCATCTTCGGCGGCTTTTACCGTTTGAAAGATGCAGCTATTTTTACTGCACGTTTTGAATACAATACCGTAGGTCTTGGTATCAGCTACGATCTGAATACCTCCAGCCTGTCTAACCTGGCAGGATCAGCCAATGCCTTTGAGATTAATCTTTCTTATGTGATGTATGTAAAGCGGGGAGAGCGGGCGAAGAATTTCAACAAAATGCCGCGCTTCCTGTAAATCATTTTATTCCTGATAGTACACTCTTTTAACTCTCTGGGAAATTCCGGCAAGAACTTCGTAGGGAATTGTTCCCAGGATCGAAGCCATTTCCGTGACCGGAAGATCTGTTCCGAAAACAACAACCTCATCACCTTCTTTTGCCGGCACGTCTGTGATGTCCAGCATACACATGTCCATGCATACACTTCCGACAACCGGAACCCGTTTTCCGTTCACGAGCATTGTTCCTGCTCCGTTTCCAAAGCGCCTGTTGATGCCATCGGCATAACCGATCGCCACAGTCGCAATCAGTGAATCACGGGTCAGCTTCCCTTTGCGGCTATAGCCGATGGTTTCATTTGCCGGAACGGATTTAATCTGGGAAATTGTTGTTTTCAATGTTGCAACATGCTGAAGTTGCTGCTGTTCATTTGATGTGGAAGCAAATCCATACAAACCAATACCCAGGCGAACCATATCGAACTGGGCTTCACTGAAGCGAAGTATTCCGGAGGAATTGAGAATATGTCTGCAAATAGGATATTCAAATTCCTGCTGTATCGATTTGCTCATCCGGTTAAACCGTTCCAGTTGTATCCGGGTGAACCCGTCGTGTTCTGCTTCATCGCTTGCTGCAAGGTGGGAAAACACCGATTCAATACGGATATTTCTGTTGTTCCTTGTACGTACAACCAGCTCATTGATCTCGGATTCTTCAAAACCAAGCCTTCGCATACCGGTATCCAGTTTTACATGGATACGAAAGGGGTCACCATCGTGTTTGCGGAGTACTTCGTTCAACTGGTTTAGCAGACGGAAATTATAAATCTCCGGTTCCAGACGGTAACGGATCATTGCCTCGAAACTCTGGACTTCGGGATTCATGACCATGATGGGCAGGGTGATGCCGGCTTTGCGCAAGTCGACACCTTCATCGCTGTATGCTACAGCGAGGTAATCAACATGATGAAACTGCAGGATATTGGCAATTTCGAAACTCCCGCTTCCGTAAGACATGGCCTTTACCATAGCCATCATTTTTGTTGTCGGTTTTACTCTGGACCGGTAATAATTGAGGTTATGAACCAGCGCATTCAGGTTCACCTCCATTACTGTTTCGTGTGCCTTCTGCTGGAGCATTTTCCCGATCTTCTCAAAACCGAACGGACGTGCACCTTTCAGCAGAATCGTTTCGTCCCGAAAATCAGAAATGGAAGCTTCCTTTAAAAAGTCATCGGTCGAAGCAAAAAATTTCGCAGGGATCGTAAACAACTTCTGTTGCCGCAGGATAGCCTCCCCGATCCCGATCATTTTGTCCACTCCTTTTGCCTGCAGCAAGTGTGCAACTTCATGGTAGAGATTCTCTTCATTGCGTCCACTTTGCAGAATGTCGGAAAGGATGATGGTGCGTGTTGCATGTTGCTTTTGCTGATTTAGAAAATCAAGAGCAATGGTTAATGAACCGATATCCGAATTGTAACTATCGTTGATGACGGATGTATTGTTGATCCCGGTTTTCATTTCGAGACGCATGGCCACAGGATTCAAAAAGCACATCCGTTCACGGATCGTTTCCTGTTCATATCCCAATACAATCATCATTGCCCAGCAATGAATTGCATTGTCGACCGATGCATCATCAATGAAGGGAATCCTGATTTTATGAAACTGGTTATTGTACACCCCCTGTATTTCCGACTCATCCGTTCCTTTTGTGATTCTGCCAATCTGCAGATCCGCTTTTGACTTGCGCGACCAGGTAAAATAACGCACCTTTTCATGATCGAACAAAGTATGTTGAACGGTATCGTGGATAAGCCCGAAATCTTTACAATAGATCAGGGTTTCAACGCCCGGGAAGAGTTTCAGTTTCTCTTCTACTTTCTGCTGGGGTCCAAGGAAATTCTCGTCGTGTGCCGTTCCGATATTGGTGAATACTCCAATTGTCGGCCGGATCATGTTCTGAAGTTTCTCCATTTCACCGGGCCTGGAAATCCCGGCTTCAATCAGTCCGAGCTGATGTTCTTCATTCATGAGCCATAGCGAGAGTGGAACACCGACCTGTGAGTTAAAACTCTTCGGACTTCTGACAATATTTTTATCCGCCCTGAGGAGCTGGTACAACCATTCCTTGACAATGGTTTTACCGTTACTCCCGGTGATACCTACAAGGGGAAAATGGAAACGCTGACGATGAAAAGCCGCCAGTTTTTGCATAGAGGCAAGCGCTTCGTCAACGATGATAAAATTTGCTCTGAGTGAGGAATAATGTTCCTGGTAATCGGAGATGACAAAATTATGGACACCCTGGATAATTAATTCCGGAATAAATTTGTGTCCATCGTGCCGTTCTCCCTTGATGGCAAAAAACAAAGATGTTTCCGGATGAACAATCTTGCGGCTGTCGGTCAGTAAATCCACAATCCGGTGATCCTCCGGATCATTGACCACCAGACGTCCTCCAGTAATGGCTGCGATTTGTTCAATGGAGTATGCTGACTCTGTCATTTTCGGATTTTTTGATCACACTGTTTTCGCCCTCTCTTCGTTGAAGCATGCACGGCACAACGGAATATAGCTTTCCTGTTCCCCCAGTAAAATCCGGGAAGAACTGGCGACAATACGGTGAGAATAGTTAGCAAGATTCCCGCATTTCATGCAAATGGCATGCACTTTGGTGACGAATTCAGCAATGGCTACCAGGCCCTGGATCGGCCCGAACGGTTTTCCAAGGTAATCCATATCCAATCCTGCGACCATCACCCGGATTCCCCTGTTGGCAAGCTTTTCACACACGGAAGGAAGTTCCTCGTCAAAAAACTGGGCTTCATCAATTCCAACTACTTCCACATCATTTGCAAGCAGAAGAATCTGGGAAGCTGAATCCACCGGAGTGCTTGGAATAAAATTTGCATCGTGGGATACCACATTTTCTTCGTGATACCGGGTATCTACTTTGGGTTTGAAAATTTCCACTTTCTGCTTTGCAATCCGGGCACGTTTCAGTCGCCGGATCAGTTCTTCTGTCTTGCCGGAAAACATCGATCCGCAAATTACTTCGATATGTCCACGGTGTGGATCGACAGCTTTTAAATTCTCTAAAAACATGAATGATTCTTTTTCTCAAGCAAATCTATGGGTTTTGAAGGGATTTGAAAGGAACAAAATCACGACAGAAAAATACCCGGCAGGACTCCTGCCGAAACACCCCCGCCACAGTGGACTGATTCTCAATCCGGAAGAATTTAGTTCCTTTTTTCAGGCTCCGAAAAACTCAAGTTGAATAGTTAAAATCTGAAAATAACCAACAAACTTCAGCGTCAATCATTTCTTCTGATCTTTTTCCACACAAAATTAGTGCACTTAAAACAGTCTGAATCCGAAAAAATGCTGAATTAATAAGGCACAGGTTGGCTCATTTTCTTACAACATTTTTGCAGAAGCTTCGTTTAAATATCCTATGGCAACACAGGAATTACACCATCAAATCGATGCCCGTTTGAAGCAACTGCTTGACATGCATCGGGAAATGCAGCAACATGCGGCTTCAATACCTTATGCTGAAATAGACCTTTTTTTACAAAAGGTACGTCAACTTTACGAAGCATCTCTTCTTCTTCATCATCACAACGCATTAAAAACAATGGAAGAACTGGAAACTGCCATTGCCGAAAGGTATGCAAAACAGACAGAGCCTGTCAGGGTCCATTCCGTTCAGCCCGAAACGGTGGTGCCGGTCATTGCTCCAATCGATTCGAAAGCACCTGTCGGCGAAACTTTAGCGCACGCTTCAATACCTTCCACACCATCTGTAGTTGCAGAAACTCCAGATCGCCATTCCATCGAAGAACTGATCGCCGCTGCTTCCCCAAAAGCGGATACTATTTCCACCCTACCCGATTCCCAAAAGCAGAAGAAAGTTAGCGGAGACCTTCATGAAATGTATCAGGAAGTTCCGACCCTTGCCGGAAAATTTGAAGACATCGAAACCCTGGGAGACAGGATTGCAACAAACTCATCCGCGCCAAGAATCGGTGAAAAATTGCAGCGTAAACCGGTGAAAGATCTTAAATCAGCAATCGGCATCAATGAAAAATTTCAATTCATCAGCCAGTTGTTCGGAGGCGATGCCCGGACATACCATGCAACCATCGATCAGCTGGACTCTTTTTCCAGTATGGAAGCGGCGAAAGCTTACCTGACTGATCACCTGCTTCCGAAGTATCAATGGGACACAAGTTCCACACCTGCCGTCGTCTTTATTGACCTGCTGGAAAGAAGGTTCCTCGCTTAATCCGGGATATGTCACGGCTCTATCTTGTTCCTACTCCCATCGGAAACCTGGAAGACATCACCCTGCGCGCGATACGGATTCTTAAGGAGGTGGACCTGATTCTCGCAGAAGATACCCGCACCAGTGGCATCCTGTTGAAACATCTTGGCATTGAAAAACGAATGCAATCCTATCATGCTCACAATGAGCACAGGGTTGTGGAAGATATCGTTGCCCGTATTTCTGCAGGTGAAACAATTGCATTGATTACAGACGCAGGTACTCCGGGCATCTCTGATCCTGGCTTTTTAATTGTCAGGGAATGCGTGAAACAAAATGTTGTGATTGAAACGCTTCCCGGCCCAACGGCATTGATTCCTGCTCTTGTCAATTCCGGTCTTCCCTGTGACCGGTTTTGTTTTGAGGGTTTTCTTCCTCAAAAAAAAGGGCGTCATACGAGACTCACAAAGCTCAGGGATGAAGAGCGGACCATGATTTTTTATGAATCACCATTCCGCCTGGCCAAAACCCTGGAACAATTTTGTGAATATTTTGGCTCCGAAAGAGCTGCCAGTGTTTCCCGTGAGCTAAGCAAATTCCATGAAGAAAACTTTCATGGAACATTGAAGGAATGCCTTACCCATTTTTCGGCAAAAACTGTCAAGGGTGAAATTGTACTGGTTGTGGCAGGAAACGATGCTCCTCCGCAGGAGGCGGAGAAACAACCCGAAAAAGAGTAAAACCGGGGTACTTCTTCACCCCGCTTACAAAATTTATTCCCACCTTCATATCACTATTTATCCTTAGCGATGAAGGTTCTGACTGGGCTTTTATTATTTCTTGCTTTCATCCGCATTCCCGTGAAGGGTCAAAATTTATGTACCAACGGAGATTTCGACACATACACTACACTTCCGAACAATTACGCCCAGGTATGTTATGCGAATGGATGGACCAGTCCGAGCGGTATTTGTGCGCTCGTTGTAGGAACCGGAAGTCCTGACTATTATAACACGGGTGGCTCCGGTGGTTCTAAACCCCCTGCAACCTGGTGGGCAACCGTTTCACCTCATAGCGGAACAGGTATGGAAGGATTTGCAGCGTGGTATTCGGGAAATTACAGGGAATACATTTCGCGTCAGCTGAGCAGTGCACTTAGTATTGGTCAGGTTTATACTGTTTCTTTTTGGTATACCAATGGTGTGAGTACGCTGCACGGTTACGGATGCAATAACCTGGGGATCGCATTTTCTTCTATCCCGTTGACACAAACGGGGGGTAACCCTATTGCATATGTTCCGCAACTGGAATCATCCGCAATTCTGTATTCCACAACCTGGCAAAAGCTGAGCTTTTTATATACTCCTTCTACAGCAGATCAATACATCACGATTGGGAACTTTCGGTCAAATGCAGCAACCAGTATTAGTTTGTTTGGCACAGGAACCACAGGTGCATATTATTATATCGATGATGTTTCTGTAACAGCCGGCAACAGTCTGCCCGTAGAGCTGATTTCCTTTACCGCTGATCTGCTTGACAACGGCGGGGTCTCCGTTCAATGGACTACCGCATCGGAAATCAACAACGATTACTTTAAAATTCAACGGGGAAAAAACGGCGATGATTTTCAGGAAATTGGTAGCGTGGAAGGTGCAGGGAACAGCACTGTTTTGAATCAATATTCCTTCCAGGATATCCATCCGGGAAATGGAATAACGTATTACCGTTTATTGCAAACAGATTTTGATGGAAAAGAAAACTACTGCAGGACGATCGCTTTGAAGATTCACCCTCTTCCAGGGGTCAACTGGACTTACCGGCCATCGACACAGACAATTCAACTTCTTTTTAATGACCAGGTTGGGCAGCACCCGAACATTTATGTTTACAATCTTGCAGGACAGTGCGTGTATCAGTCGGAAAATTCACAGCAGGAAGAACTGATCATACCAACAGGAGATTTCCCTGACGGATTATATGCATTGGATGTGGAAGCAGAAAATTTTCATTCCACCAACAAAATTCCGGTATTCCATTGACTGGAAATCTAAGCCGTGCAGGAATAAATATTTCCAATAAATTTCAATCAGAGAAAAAGCTCCGAAGCAATCCGGTCTGCAAAGAATTTTCCCCTTCTTGTCAGCACAAGGTTCTCCCCCTGCAATTCGATTTGTTCATCATCCAGCAATGGGATAATGTTCCGTTGAAATTCAAGAGCGGGTTTTTCTCCGAATTCAAGAAAAAGTTTTCTCAGGCTGATACCCCAGATTGTGCGCAGGGAGGTAAGTATATATTCATTGAATTTTTCCGTTTCCGATAATTCTTCCCTTTCAAAAGGAACAATCCCTTCATCAATATTCCGGATGTACTGGGGGTTATTTGAAATGTTCCACTGCCGGCTGACTTTGTTATAAGAATGAGCAGAAGGGCCAATACCCAAATACGGTTCGCCATTCCAGTAGGAAGTGTTGTGCTTCGAGTAACTTCCGGGTTTGGCAAAATTCGAAATCTCATAGTGCTCAAATCCAGCCCTGGCAGCCCTGTCCATCAGCATGGCAAAATGCATGGCAGACATCTCTTCATCCACTTCCGTTACTTTCCGGTCACGGATGAGTTTAGCCAATGCAGTGCGTGGCTCTACTGTCAGTGAATAACAGGAAAGATGCTTCACCCCCAAGGAGAAAGCTGTGTCCATATTTTTCTCCCACTGTTCTTCCGTAAGCGTTGGGATACCGTAGATCAGATCGATGGAGATATTGTCAAAACCGTGATCCTGCGCAAGCCGGACAACATCATAAGCCTGTATTGCAGTATGAACACGATTAAGATACTTAAGGTCTTCATCCGAAAAACTCTGGATGCCGATACTGAGACGGTTGATTCCGGCTTTGCGAATTTCATCGAGGCGCTCTGCTGTAAGATCATCCGGGTTTGCTTCCAGGGTAATTTCCGCACCGGGGTCAACAGAAAAATTCCGGTTAATCGTTTCAAAGATCCCTTTCAGTTCATCGCCAGATAGCAGAGAGGGTGTTCCACCTCCAAAATAAATTGTATGGAGTTGATTTGTCCCTAGATAATCACTGCGCAATCCGATATCTTTCCGCATCGCTTCCAGCATGGATGCTTTGGTATTGTGTGTTGTTGAAAAATGGAAATCGCAGTAATTGCAAGCCTGCTTGCAGAATGGAATGTGAAGATAAAGACCAGGCATGGGTTCGGGTTTCAGTAAAATGGACAATTGAACAATAAAGATAGGATTTATCCTCAATTTCGCAGATGAATAATTGAGGATTTCCGGAAGGAACCAGGTCGCGCTGTCCCTTTTTTATCTGGAATTTCAGGCAATTTTCCCTGAAACTATTTCTTTAATACAATGCGAAAGGTAGTCCCTTTGCCCATTTCCGAGCTTTTTACAAATATTTGCCCATCGTGGTAATCTTCAATAATGCGTTTGCTGAGAGAGAGTCCGAGTCCCCAGCCGCGGCTTTTGGTGGTATAACCGGGTTTGAAGATCGTTTTGTAGGAAGATTTCGGAATGCCTTTACCGTTATCACTCAC
>DAORHY010000027.1:0-18995 GCA_035438225.1 Bacteroidia bacterium | reverse complement strand
TAGAAATAGAATAGGTCAATAATACCGGTGTGTAAAAGTTGCTAGACTCAATAGATGAATATGCTCTTCAGTTCGATCATGTGAGAATCAGTTGTGTCAGAATGTAATCAAATATCAGGATCAGAATGCTGCTGTACACGACCGCGTTCGTGCTGGACTGTCCGACTTCCAAAGCACCGCCTTCAGTATGGTACCCGTGGTATGCGGAAACTGTGGTGATGATGTACGCGAAGGTGATTGTTTTAATCATCGCAAAAGTGATGTTGAACGGCACGAATGAATCCTGTATACCTTTGATGAATTCGGCAGAGCTGATCACACCTGCCATTGTGCCGGCAAACCATCCGCCGAAAATACCAAGGAACATACTGATGGAAACAACGAATGGAAAGATCAGGATCGCAGCGACAACCTTGGGAAGCACCAGGTAGGCCGATGAATTAATCCCCATGATTTCAAGAGCATCAATTTGTTCAGTCACCCGCATCGTTCCGATTTCGGAAGCGATACTGGAACCGATTTTACCTGCCAGCACGAGCGACATCATTGTGGGAGAGAATTCCAAAATAATGGAATCACGGGCAACAATTCCTACTGCCGACAGTGGAACCAGGGGATTTACCAGGTTGTAAACCGTTTGAATGGTAATTACAGCCCCCATAAAGACTGATGTCAGTGCCACAATTCCCAATGAACCATAGCCGAAATTGTCGAGCTCCCGAACAAGCTGGCGCCGGTAAATGGAGATTTTTTCAGGTTTGGTCATCATCTCCTTGATGAAGATCCAGTAACGTCCGAGGTGGAAAAGCCAATTCATGAGCTGGCTAAAATAAGAATTAATACCCGGTTGAAAGATTCTCGGGAAATTCACGTTTCAACAATATCAACACAATTATCTTTGTATCATGATTTGGAAATGGTCTAAAGCAGCAAGCATCTTTTTTCTACTACTCGTCTTGCTTTCTGCATCCGGGTGCTTTATTGTGAAGAAAAAATGCGATTGCCCGAAGTGGACCAAAGTGAAGCACCGGTAATTCAACAAATGCCTGTTTTTTCAAAATTTTTCAATTAATTAGATTTCACGTTGTGATAAAAATCATGCTTTTACGTCAAAATTTCGCTATTTTTGGACTCTATTTAAAATCATTCTAAATAGCAAAATGGGCCTGGAAGTAAAGTACCTGTCGGAATTGCATAAAGGGCAAAGCGGTATCATCGACTCATTCACCGATTATGAATTGTCTCTTAAATTGCTGGAGATGGGTTGTATTCCGGGTGAGAAAATTGAGGTGATCAGGATTGCACCGTTGGGAGACCCTATCGCCATCTCCATCTCCGGGTATATGCTCAGCCTGAGAAAGGAAGAAGCAGGCACGGTTCGGGTCAGAATCAGTTAATGTTGCGCATCGAAGGATTTCAAAAAATCATCAATTTAAAAATCCAACCAGGACGATTGTCATTAAAAGCAAAGGGATTTACAATTGTTTTGTAAAACTGAATAACGAGTACAAATCATACGTGGCAAAAAAAATAAAAATAGCGTTAGTTGGAAATCCAAACAGCGGGAAATCTTCTGTCTTCAACGGATTGACAGGACTGAATCAAAAAGTCGCCAATTTTCCCGGAGTGACGGTGGACAAGAAGATGGGATATGCCACACTCAGGGATGAGAAAGGTGATCCAATCCAGGCAGAGTACATTGATTTACCCGGCACGTACAGTCTTTATCCGAAATCGCCTGAAGAGAAACTACCTTTTCAAATATTGTGTGATTCAAGTAATGAATCACATCCGGATCTAACGATCGTTATTGCAGACGGCACCAATCTGAAGCGGAATCTTTTTTTGTGTTCACAGATCATCGATCTCAAGATCCCGGTTATCCTCGTGATCAACATGATGGATCTGGTACGTTATAAAAAAATAAACATCGATTTCAAGAAATTATCTCAGCGCCTGGGAATTCCTGTAATTCCCATGAACAGTCGCAAGCTGGAAGGACTGGAAGAATTAAAAAGAGCGATCGTCAGTCCGCTCCATATCCCGGACAATGATTTCATTGATGTGCGTGTCTTTGCGCCGGAGGTAGTGGATACCATTCAGAGCGTGGTGCATGTGAACAGCAATTACAATGCATTTCTCGTAGCCAACAACCTGGATCTCATTTCAGGTTTTGAAATCCATCAATGGAAAAGAGACAAAATTCGTGCAGCCTGCAGCGATCATCAATTTGACTCTCAGCAAATGCAGGCTCGTGAAACACTGGAACGGTATAAAATCATCACCGGCCTGATGTACGACTGCGTGGTTCTTCCGGACACACCCATTCAAAAAACGTATTCGTATAAAATTGACAGCCTGCTCACCCACCGAATTTGGGGCTATTTCATTTTCCTGATTGTATTGTTCCTTATTTTCCAGGCAATATTTTCCTGGGCAAGCTATCCAATGGATTTGATTGATTCAGGGTTTCAGTCACTCAGCAGTTTTGTCCGGGGACAGCTCCCGGAAGGTTTGGTGAATGATTTGATTGTGGGAGGAGTGCTTGCCGGTCTCAACGGCATTGTTGTGTTTATCCCGCAGATTGCCTTGTTATTTTTTTTCGTAGCAATTCTCGAAGATACAGGATACATGGCCAGGGTCAGCTTTATCATGGACCGGCTTTTGCGTAAATTCGGATTGAACGGCAAATCATTAATTCCTCTGATCAGCGGCGTGGCATGCGCAGTTCCGGCTATAATGTCAACACGGACCATTCAAAACTGGAAGGAACGACTGATCACAATTATGGTCACACCACTCATGTCTTGTTCTGCCCGGTTACCCGTGTATACACTCCTTATTGCATTGATAATTCCAAAGGACTATGTGTACGGAGTCAATCTCCAGGGATTGGTACTGATGCTGCTCTACCTGATCGGATTTGTAGCAGCCATCGTGGTAGCGTGGGTGATGAAGAATTTTATAAAATCAAAAGAAAGAAGTTTTTTCGTGATGGAACTCCCGATGTACCGTGTTCCAAGGTGGTCTTCCATCGGATTACACATTGTGGAAAAAGTTAAGATTTTTCTCTTTGATGCGGGAAAAGTGATTATTTCTATCTCCATCATTCTTTGGGTTCTGTCTGCATTCGGCCCTTCCGGAGCATTTGATAAAATAGAAGAAAAATACCGGCAACCGGAGTACACCAATGTACTTCCTTCACAGGAGATTGATAAAAAAATACAAAGTGAAAAACTTGAATCCTCTTATGCCGGACTGCTGGGACAAATGATTGAGCCGGTCATCCGTCCTCTCGGATTTGACTGGAAAATTGGTATCGCACTGATTACATCATTTGCAGCACGCGAGGTATTTGTCGGCACCATGTCCACAATTTACAGTGTGGGCGATAGCGATTCAACCAAACGAACCCTGAAAGAAAAATTACAATCCGAAATCAATCCTGAAACAGGAGGACAACGCTATACATTTGCAGTTGGCCTTGCACTGATGTTATTTTATGCTTTTGCGATGCAGTGTATGAGTACTGTAGCTACCGTTTACCGTGAAACAAAAAAGTTACGTTATCCGCTCATCCAGATTGTATACATGAGCGGAATGGCTTACATGGCCAGCCTGGTTGCCTACCAACTGCTGAAGCCCTGAAGATTTCTTTTTTCCCGGCGGCTAATCCCTTCCCGGAGTATTTTACTTTAGCAGTTGCCTGTTTGTTAATCTGTACGGCACAGCTTAATTTTTCTCCGATATCCTTTATCTTTAGCCCGAGAAAAATCCGGATTTTCCTTGTCACACGAAGCTATTTCTGCTGTATTGTCAAAATACCTGCCACCGGCCTCGGTCGAAGAATGTACTTCGTGGGTGATCCGCAAAAACATTCACCTGAAAATCACCCGGGGACGTTCATCAAAGTTCGGCGATTACCAGCCTTTGGGTCCGGGTAAAGGACACCGCATCACCGTTAATCACGATCTGAACAAATACGCATTTCTGATAACTTTTGTTCATGAGGTTGCGCATCTCCATTGTTTTGAAAAATTTCACCGGCGACATGAACCGCACGGTGTGGAATGGAAAAATGAATTCCGCCTGTTGTTACTGCCATTTGTTTCGGGAGGTATGTTTCCCGATGATGTACGGGGTGCGCTCTCCAAATACCTGCACAATCCATCTGCTTCAAGTTGCACCGATCATGATCTGATGAGGGCTTTGAAGAAACATGATACACTAAAACTTCAGCCTGTGATTCACCTGGAGGAACTTCCTGAAAAGACCGTTTTTCGTATCCATCAATCCAGAAGTGATTTAACTTTTTTAAAAGGCCAACGCCGCCGTACACGCTATCAATGCCTGGAATTAAAAACCAAAAGAATTTATTTTGTGAATGCCTTAACCGAGGTCACAGTCATCGGCCAACAGTAATTGAATCATTCCGAATATAAATTTGGATCGTTGGCAGCCGGAAATTTCAAAAAAGCGAACCTGAGATGAGGCACTTCATTCAGCCTGCTTTTTCATTAAAATACTGTTTCCCATCACCCAAAAGCTTCATTAAAGCCTTGATTTTTGCGAATTTCGAGGGCATTTTGAAAAGTATTTCCGTACATTTGTCAGAATCCAATGAAATAAACGCTCCATCTTATGTCTGAGACGTTAATCGAGAAGGGCCATCCATTGAAGGTATCCGGGATGGCTGAAAACCTGATCGGATCTGAAATAATCAAATTAGCGGCCGAAATACAGGAAAAAATAAGAAACGGAGAACGTATATTCAATTATACTATCGGAGATTTTGATCCAAAAATTTTTCCGATTCCAAATGAATTGAATGATGAAATTATTGCAGCGTATCAGCAACATCAGACCAATTATCCTGCGGCCAACGGGATGCCGGAACTCCGGAAAGTGGTTGCCGAATTTCTGAATGAACGTGAAGGATTGAGTTATGCCGCCGATGAGGTTTTAATTTCCGGTGGTGCGCGTCCATTAATCTATGCAACCTACACAACGCTGCTTGACAAAGGAGATACGGTTGTTTTTCCGGTACCTTCATGGAACAACAATCATTACTGTCATCTTGCCGGGGCGCATTCTGTTTTAGTTGAAACACAGCCCGAAAATAATTTCATGCCGACAGCTGAAGAAATACGGCCACATTTAAAAAATGCAACCTTACTTTCTCTCTGCTCACCGCTTAATCCCACTGGAACTGTTTTCAAAAAAGAACAACTGACTGAAATCTGTGATCTTGTTCTGGAAGAAAACCAACGACGCAGGTCCGGAGAAAAACCACTGTACCTGATGTATGATCAGATATACTGGGTGCTGACATTCGGTAAAACGGAGCATTTCAATCCTGTCAGCCTTCGCCCTGCAATGCGTGATTACACGATCTTCATTGATGGAATTTCCAAATCACTTGCCGCGACCGGTGTACGTGTCGGATGGGCTTTCGGTCCGCAAAGGATAATGGATAAAATGAGGGCAATCCTTTCCCATGTCGGTGCATGGGCACCGAAAGCAGAACAGGTCGCAACAGGAAAATACCTGCAAAACAAACCTTCTCTCAATCTGTTTCTCGAAAAATTCAAAAACGAAATTGATACCCGTCTCCATGGATTCTATGAAGGTTTCATGGAACTGAAGAAAGCCGGATTCAGAGTACATGCCATTGCCCCGCAAGCGGCCATCTACCTCACTATACAACTTGACCTGAAAGGCATGAAAACAGAAAAAGGAAAAATTCTCGCTACTCAGAAGGATGTCACGCAGCACATTCTTGATGAAGCCAGGCTGGCAGTAGTCCCTTTTTCTGCCTTTGGCTCTTCGGATGATTCTTCCTGGTATCGCTTGTCGGTAGGCACCTGCAATGCTTCAGAAATTCCGGAAGTATTCCAATCCCTGCGAAAAGTGCTCAGCGGACTTTCCTGATTAATGAATCCGATAAAAGAGGGCAAACGCCCCGCTTTTTGAAGTTCATGACACAACGTGTATATTCAACAATGTATCTTTATCAAAAGAAATTCACACGAATATTAATCAAAGCATTTTCGCCTATCGACTGATTTTTACAGAAGACAAGAACAGAGTCGAATAATTAATCCTGATGAAAAACAATTACTGTATCATCATGGCCGGAGGCATTGGCAGCCGTTTCTGGCCCATGAGTCGTAACAATTTCCCAAAACAATTTATTGACATACTTGGCAGCGGGAAGACACTGATCCGTCAAACCTATGAGCGGTTCCTGACCATCTGTCCGGCTGAAAATATTTTCATCGTCACCAACGAACACTACCTGCATTATGTGCACGAGCAAATTCCTGAGCTTCCGGAAAACCAGGTACTCGCCGAACCTCAGCGGCGGAATACTGCTCCCTGTGTAGCTTATGCCGCATACAAGATTGCTCAATTGAATCCGGATGCAAACATGATCGTGGCACCTTCTGATCATGTAATCAAAGACGACAAGAGTTTTCAGGAAGCGCTCACACTCGGGCTTGCATTCACGGCAAAAAATGACAGTCTTCTCACCATCGGAATTCATCCGAGCCGGCCGGATACGGGTTATGGTTACATTCAGTTCCAGGAGGCTGCTGGTGAAGAAAAATATAAAATCAGTAAAGTAAAAACTTTTACCGAAAAACCAAACCTCGAAATGGCCCGGTTTTTTCTGAAGAGCGGCGAATTCCTGTGGAATGCAGGAATTTTTGTCTGGAATATTCATTCTATACAAAAAGCATTTGAGGAACACCTCCCGGATATGGCCGCTCTGTTCAGAGACGGCAAGGATGTCTACAATACACCTGATGAAAATGATTTTATCCGCAGGGCCTATACGCTTTGTACCAATATTTCCATTGATTACGGTATCATGGAAAAAGCAAAAAATGTTTATGTCTTGAGTGCTGAATTCGGATGGAGTGACCTTGGCACCTGGAAGTCTTTATATGAACAACTGCCACATGACACTGATGGAAATGCAACTGTAGGTGCAAACGTCCTTCTGGATCATACCTCCAACTGCATTATCAATATGCCAAAAGACAAACTCGCAGTGATACAGGGCCTGGAAAATTTTATTGTCGTAGAAACCGATAATGTGCTCCTGATCTGCCCTAAAGATGATGAACAGCAGGTACGCAATCTCGTGAACGAAGTGAAGATTAAAAAGGGGGAGAAGTTCGTTTAAACTGAATTTCGTGTGAGTCAGAAGTTCCGCCTTCAGGAACTAAGAATTAAATACAGACTCAAACAAGTTGGTTGTTTACAACTTAATTTTCCCCAACTCACATTCCTACCATTCGTTCGGGTTTTACCCACTCATCGAATTGCTCGGAAGTAACATATCCGAGGTCGATAGAAGTTTGTTTGAGCGTCTTTCCCTGTTTGTGTGCAGTCTGAGCAATTTCTGCTGCTTTGTAGTATCCGATTTTTGTATTGAGCGCAGTCACAAGCATCAGGGAGTTTTCCAGATTTTTCCGTATGTTTTCTTCTATCGGGGCAATACCGGTTGCACACTTATCATTGAAGGACACGCACACGTCGCCGATGAGTCTCGCGGAATGAAGGAAATTGTAAATCATAACAGGTTTGAAAACATTCAATTCAAAATGACCGGTCGCACCGCCAATGTTGATCGCTACATCATTGCCTAAAACCTGTGCAGCGACCATGGTCATTGCTTCACATTGTGTTGGATTCACTTTCCCGGGCATGATGGAAGATCCGGGTTCATTATCCGGTATAAAAAGTTCACCGATCCCGCACCGGGGTCCGGAGGCCAGCAAACGAATGTCATTAGCGATTTTCATCATTGAACATGCAACTGTTTTTAAAGCGCCATGCGCTTCTACAATTGCATCGTGTGCTGCGAGGGCCTCAAATTTATTTTCAGCAGTGACGAACGGAAGTCCGGTAAGTTTTGCAATCTGTTTTGCCACATTTTCAGAGTACCCTTTGGGTGTATTGATGCCGGTTCCGACAGCTGTCCCGCCGAGAGCCAGTTCAGCCAGGTGAGGAAGTGTGTGTTCAATGGCACGGATACCGTGATCCAGCTGAGATACATATCCTGACAATTCCTGGCCAAGTGTAAGCGGGGTCGCATCCATGAGGTGGGTGCGTCCGATTTTAACGATATGCATGAACTCTTTCGACTTCGCTGCAAGGGTATCACGCAGTTTCTTTATTCCGGGAACCGTAGTTTGCTTCAGGATCATGTAAGCAGCGATGTGCATCGCCGTTGGGAACGTGTCATTGGATGATTGTGATTTGTTTACATCATCATTCGGATGAATCGCTTTCTTTTCATCCATCAGGCTTCCTCCGCTGATCACATGTGCACGGTAAGCAACCACCTCGTTCACATTCATGTTTGACTGTGTTCCTGATCCGGTCTGCCACACAACGAGCGGAAACTGGTCATCCAGTTTTCCAGCAAGAATTTCATCACATACCTGTCCGATCAGATCAGATTTATCTTTTGTCAGCACCCCGGCTTCCACGTTAGTCAGGGCAGCAGCCTTTTTTAAATATGCAAAAGCACGGATAATCTCACGCGGCATTTTATTGATGTCTTCAGCTATCTTAAAATTCTCAATTGAACGTTGCGTTTGTGCTCCCCAGTAAACATGAGCCGGAACATTCACGATTCCCATGGTGTCTTTTTCTTTACGGAATTCCATTTTCGTTTGTATTGAATTAAATTTAATGAATATGCTCCAAGACCGGTAAAATCACTTTTTTTTTAAAAATACTGCATCGAGCGATTTGCAAACATGATGAATGTCGGTAAAATTGAAAAGATAAAAATCACAGGGATCTGTTTGTACAGAAACTGAACCGATGGCCGGATGTCAGAGAATATCCAGAACCCTTTCAACGGGCCTTCCGATGATCGCTTTTCCATCCTTTACCAGAATTGGTCTTTCGATCAATTCCGGATGCAGGCTCAGGACTTTTATCCATTCTGCATTGTTTAATTTTTTATCTGAATAGTTTGTCTTGTATAACTCTTCTTTTTTCCTGACAAGATCGATCGCTTTCATGCCCAACATTTTCAGTATTTCCCTGATCTCCTTCTGAGAAGGCTTTTCTTTCAGGTATTCATAGATCTCAATCTCCTCCACTCCTTCTGCTTCCAGATGAGCCAAAGCTGTGCGGCAGGTACTACATGTTGACTTGAACCAGATTTTTAACATCTTAATTTTTGCTGTCTTCCATCAGGTATGCTTTGATGAAGGGATCAAGGTTTCCGTCCAGGACACCCTGTGCATCGGAAGTTTCAACATCCGTTCGGATATCCTTGACCAGTTTATACGGGTGCAACACGTAATTACGAATCTGGGACCCCCATTCGATTTTTCGCTTTGTTGCTTCTGTAGCTGCTTTTGCAGCCAGTTGTTTTCTCATCTCCAGTTCATAGAGCTGAGACTTCAGCATTTTCATCGCACGCTCCCTGTTTCCTCCCTGCGACCGTTCGACCTGGCATACAACGACAATACCGGTTGGTTTATGGGTCAGCTGGACTTTTGTTTCGACTTTATTGACATTCTGTCCTCCAGCTCCTCCGGAACGTGATGTCTGAATTTCAATATCCGCGTCCTTGATTTCGATCTCGATGGTGTCGTCTACAACAGGGTATGCGAACACGGAAGCGAAGGAAGTATGCCTGCGGGCATTTGAATCATAGGGAGAAATCCGCACAAGACGATGTACGCCGCTTTCACCTTTCAGGTATCCGTATGCAAATTCTCCGCTGATTTCGAGTGAACAGGATTTGATCCCTGCAGTATCTCCGTTCTGGAGATCCAGTTCGGTAACTTTAAACCCGTGCTTTTCAGCCCACATGATGTACATGCGCATGAGCATAGATGCCCAGTCCTGGCTTTCCGTACCACCGGCGCCGGAATTAATGTTCACGATTGCATCGAGATGATCCTCCTCAGCACCCAGCATATTTTTAAATTCCAGGTCTTCGAGTAGCGAAAGCGAATGTTGACGGGAAGCCTCTATTTCTTCTTCAGAGACATCACCTGCTTTGTAGAAATCAAAAAGCACGGCAAGGTCTTCAGCAGACCGTTGGATCTCTGCAAAGGCATCTGTCCAGTTCTTCTTTTGTTTGATTCCTTTCAGCAGCTTTTCAGCGGCTTTAGGATTATCCCAAAAACCGGGGGCATGGGATTGAGCTTCCTCTTGTTGGATAGCGACTAGTTTGCTATCGATGTCAAAGATGCCCCCTCAGGGCTTCAACGCGCTCCTTAATCTCTTTTAATTGGTCTGATGTCATAATGGTTGCGAAAGTAATAATTTGAGGGGAAAAACCGGTCAATCGGATAGCTTCTTTGCAGATTTTATTCACCATTTGCCCCTGATTCATTTCTTTTGGCCGTTAATAAATGGCTGTTCATCAATTTTTTAATTGGAAAAATGCATTAGTTTAAAATTAGACCTACATTCGATAATTCTAACCCGAATGTCATGAAAAGAAATCTACTGTTCTCTTTGTTCACCATTTTTTATTGTTCCACATTGTACGCTCAGGTTGTATCGGTAAGGCCTGCTTTCGGCCTTCGCGGGATTCAATTGAATACAACAATTACTCTTGCAAGCGGAGTATTGACAATGGCATCTCCTCCGCTTCAGAATTCAGATATTTACATACAGCAGGGGGCAAATACTGTTTTCTGTTCAAACTTCAGTGTATATGAGTCCTCTCCATCTGTTTACACCGACTCAATATCTGCAGACTTTGACCTGAATGCACCGATTCTATTGGGACCTTATGATGTCCACGTAATCACCTGGACTTATGATTGGTGGACCGGTACGTATTCTCCCATCGATAACCTATTGTCGGGAGGGTTCTTTGTTGGCGGGCAGGCCGGAACCATAGAAGGCGATGTATACTTTGACGCCAACCAAAATGGCATCAATGATGCCGGTGACTGGGGACTTTGGGGAAAGACCGTCAGTATTCAGCCGCAGAATTACAATGTAATTACAAATTTACAAGGGCATTATAAGGCGTATCTGGATACCGGAGCGTATACTGTTACCGTACAACCCGCGGCAAATTTCACCCTCACTTCTACCCCCTCCAGCTATGCGGCAAACGTTCCCCCTTCTTCTACAGGAAATGATTTTGGATTGTATGCCCCGCCGCCTGCAGGAAATCAAACACAGGCATTTTCGGTATGGACACATGCGATGCGTTGTTCTTATCTGGGATTTTCAAGATTTACAGCAATCAATAACTCCCTTGACCCGGCAGGGCAGATCGGGTCCATTTCAATTCTACATTCATCAAACTTGTCATACCATTCATCCATGATTCCCCCCGGCCTGATCACTCCGACATTTTTGTATTGGAATTACTCCACACTTTTACCGGGACATACTTTTACATCTGATGTAATTTACAACAATCCTCCGGCAGGAGATACCGTATGGTATGTTGTTATTGACAGTGTATACGATGCGGCATTTACAACCCTGCAACAAGTTTATGTGGATTCTTTTGGAACTGTTACATCCTGTTCAGTGGATCCGAATGATAAACATGTCAGCCCGTCAGGAGAACAGGCAGATCATTATACACTGATGAATTCGGAATTAACCTACACCATTAATTTCCAGAACACGGGAAATGACACCGCCTTCATTGTAATCATCTACGACACGCTGGATGCAAATCTTGATCCTGCTACCTTAGAAATAATGTCATCGAGTGATCCGGTAGATTTTCAAATAGACGGGAATGGTGCCATGCAATTTACATTCTACAACATTTTACTGCCAGACAGCAACGTAGATGAGCCCGGTAGCAATGGTTTTGTGATGTACAGGGTGCGTCCGCGTCCGGGTTTAACTGACCCAACGGTAATCACGAATACAGCCCACATTGTCTTTGATATGAATGCTGCTGTTGTCACCAATACTACCATGAATACAATGGTGAATCAAATACCGGTTGGCATAGCTTCCCTGCCGGACCACCAAAAGGCGATTGTAGTACCCAATCCGGTGACCAACCGGTCTGAGTTAAGATTTGACAACAATGGAACCTCCGTCATGTATGAAATCTTTGATGTCACCGGAAGAATTCTTCAATCAGGCCTTATCCGTGAGAATCCCGTCTACATCAACAGGAACTTCTTTTCCACAGGTCTGTATTTTTACCGGATTACCCACGCAGGCGGCGAGCCGGTAACTACAGGAAAATTCATAGTTCGCTAAAACTTTTCTCTGCAAAGATTGCAGGCCCCGGTTGATGCGGGGCCTGCAATCTTTGCATCATGGTATAATTACTCTTCCTCAGTGGAACGTAAAATCTCCCAGACCAGTTCCGGTTCAAAACCGCGCTGAATTACATACGCAGCAATCTTGTGTTTCTTTTTTAACGGATTCGTCTCAATGGTCAATTTGGTTTTTGAGGCAATTACATTGCGGAGTGTTTTCAAATACTCGCGCTCATCAATTGATGACAAAGCTTGTATGATCAGTGGTTCAGAAACTTTTTTTTCACGCAAGGCAATTTTTATTTTCACCCTGCCCCACTTTTTCATCCGAAATTTACCTCCGGCAAATGCAAGTGCAAATCTTTCTTCTTTCAAAAATCCATCCGAGATCAACTGACCGATCACTTGTTCAACATCCCGGCGGTGTAAACCCCAACTGTAAAGCTTATCACGAACTTCCTGCTGGCTCCGTTCCTGGTATGCGCAATACCTGAATGCCTTTTTCACTACTTTATTCAAATCAGGTTGCACGTAAGCCATGTCAATGCATTTCAGTGATGCTCACCAAAAGTAGTAAAAGCACGGTAGTAAACGTTAAACAGCAGAAGGTTTAAGTGCTTATTCCACAGGGTAAAAAACATCGGTCTCCCACTTCGCCGTGTCCTTTTCCATACCGGGATCTGTTACATACACTTCCCAGGGAGCTCCAATAATTTTCTTATTGTGTTTTCCAATGTACTGATGGATTGCAGTGTGTGCATCGGCTGTTTTTTCATACGCTCCAAAAAACTTTGCCATGAGTGCATTTCCTTCCTTTATCATTCCGGGTTGGACTCTGCCATCGGCTTTTCCAGGCTTATTCACAGGGATGGCTGAATCGAAATTAAAAAGCTGATTGCTTTCGGTATAATAAATTGCAAAAGGACTGCCGGCCATTTCAAGCTTTTGTTTTTTCATTGACTCACCAATCAGACCGTAATTGGGCCCGAATTTCATACCAATAGTTGCGACAGTTGCTGTATCGCGCACGGCCAGGTAATGAATCAATGTCGTCTTCACTTCCAGTACTTCTATCCCGGAGGCTGCAGAAACCGGCATTGCTTCCGCAACTGTTTTTAGTTTTGTCAATCCTTTTTCAAAATCCTTACCTATCATTCCATCCATAAATTTACCGACAATCCGGGTCAATGGATTGAAACCGGTTTCCATATCCATGGACCAGGTTACTTTCGTGCCCTCGCCGGCTTTTTCAAACCGATATTCAGATTTAGCAATACCGCTTTCCATAAAATTCAGATCCTGTTTGATGACTTCCGGAGCCGTGGCATCCGTGATCGTCATGCTTCCGCTTCCAACATTCTTATTTGTACTTTCCCAGCGGAGCACAGCACCTTTTCCTGAATGCGGGCCATCGAAAGTATACGTTGTCGTTGTGTCCAGTTCATACCATGGCGACCATGAATTCCAGTTATCAAAATTGCCGACAAAGGAATACAAAGCATTTTGATCTGCGTTGATTTCCATTGAACGTTCAACATGTACATGAGAAGGAAGCAATAGTCCGATGCCGGTAATCACAAGCAGCAGGATGGCAATGATGAGCAGGATACGTTTTAGAATTTTCATGGTCTGGATAAATTAGAATATAACTTTATGTGAACAGAAGCAAAGGAAGACAATTTAAAATAAGGCCAGAAGATTCTGGTGCCATTCAACCGATATCTTATTGATAATTTTAAATCGTCAAACCAGTAAATTATTTCAACGAATCGGTCTGTACGGGGAGAGTTTCTTCGACCGGTGGAATGAGGGTTGCTTCGGAAACCTTCTTCAGGTCGGCGAGCCCGTCTTCAAATATCTTTCCCATCATTTTATCCATCATCAGGCCCATCAGTCGGAAAAAGGGATTATTCCCCATGTTTGAATCAAATGCCCACGTAACTTTTGTGCTTTCACCTTCGGGTTCAAGTTTGAAGTACGCATGTGAGTCTTCCATCCCTTCAAATTCAATTTTTGTTTTCACCAATTCCGAAGGGATACTTTCCTCAATGGTAAGTTTTCCTTTTCCTACATTCGCATTCTCACTGTCCCAGGTATAATTTGCACCGGAACCGGCAGCAGGTTCGCTGAAAACCATTTTACTGTTTGGATCCATTTTAAACCAGGGAGACCAGCTGTTCCACTTTTTCAGATCATTCACATAGGAAAATACAGTTTCAGGTTTTGCACTCACGTTCACTGAACGCTCCATATGGCGGGAAGAAGGCATTAGAAGACCAACGATAACAAGAGCTACAATAAGGAACACAAGGATCAAAACAATATTTTTCAGGATTTTCATAAAGCGTAGATAAGGAGATTTATCGCGAATCTAAAAAAGCCGGTGATGAAACCCAATTTTTCCATTACGATTCCCGGAAGATGTCATGTTAAAATAACTTCGATCAGGGTGTCACGGTGCAATTCTTGAAAAAAAACGAATAAAACCGGAAGTTCAACGAAGAAAAAGCATTCATCCGGATATAAAAAGCATCGGCTTTAAAAAAGACCGGCGCCCTGAAATGGATGTATTTCAGATTTTAATTTCCTCTTCATTTTTATTGAAATAATGGTATTCCATGATGTGATAAGCATTATTTGCATGGACCTTTAATTTCACTTTATATTTTTTCTTCCATTTGCTGGCAACAGAGGAGAAGAACAATCCTTTATTCAGGTATGCTTCAATATAGGGATGAACCGAGAGTGTGAGTTCTTTTTCATTTTGTTCCTGGACAAAATACCGGAGATTGTTTTCAATTTCATCCATCAACAGGATACTTGCTTTAATTTCACCGGTGCCGTCACATGCAGGACACTTTACTACAGTGATAATATTCGTCTCCGGCCGTACGCGTTGCCGAGTAATCTGAATCAGTCCGAATTTGCTGGGAGGCAAAATGGTATGCTTCGCCCTGTCGCGTTTCATTTCTGTTCGTAATTTCTCGAACAATGCTTTCCGGTTGAGAGGATTGTGCATGTCGATAAAATCTACGACAATAATCCCGCCCATATCCCGCATCCGGAGCAAGCGGGCGACTTCTACAGCAGCATCCATGTTTACCTGCAGTGCATTGTGCTCCTGGCTGGAATCCCCGTCTGATTTAACACGACCACCGCTGTTGACATCAATCACGTGCATCGCCTCAGTATGTTCGACGATGAGGTATGCGCCATTCGCCATGGTCACAGTTTTTCCGAAACTGGACTTAATTTGCTTTTCAATCCCAAAATTTTCAAAGATGGGAAGCTTGCCTTTGTAGAGTTTTACAATATCCGTTTGTTCGGGAGCAATGCTGCCGATGTATGTTTTAATTTCTTCAGCGAGGGCAGCATCGTTGACATGGATATTTGCAAAATTAGGGTTCAGTAAATCCCTTAAAATGGTGGACGTCCGGTTCAGCTCGCCCAGAATTTTCATTGGCGGTTTCGCGGTCACAAGCAATTCGAAGGTTGTTTTCCACTTGGATACAAGATCCTGAATGTCTTTATCCAGCTCGGCAACTTTTTTCCCTTCTGCAACGGTTCTGACAATGAGTCCGAAACCCTTGGGCTTAATACTCATGGCAAGCCTTTTTAACCTCTGTCTTTCTTCGGCGCTTTTAATTTTCTGAGAAATGGAGACCATGTCAGAAAACGGCACCAGGACAACGAATCGTCCTGCGAGGGAAAGTTCTGAAGTTATCCTTGGGCCTTTGGAAGAAATGGGTTCTTTTGCAACCTGCACCAGCACCCATT
Organism: Bacteroidia bacterium; assembly: GCA_035438225.1. Taxonomy (GTDB): domain Bacteria; phylum Bacteroidota; class Bacteroidia; order AKYH767-A; family 2013-40CM-41-45; genus JADKJP01. The sequence goes on along the minus strand of DAORHY010000027.1, from coordinate 2,979 downwards.
GATTGGGCGCAAGCACCTGGGTAATTTTCCCCCCTTTGTTGATATCACTTTCGAGTTGAAAATTCGCCAGCAAAGGATCAGGAGATTTTCCTGTGGTAGTAAGTTTAATAAGTTTATTCAGGGATTGTACCTGAGGGCCGAGGTCGAGATAATGCAAAAAAGCATCCTTCTCGTGACCTACGTCCACGAAAGCGGCATTCAAGCTCTGGATCAGCTTTTTCACACGTCCGAGATAAATATCCCCAACCTGGAAACCCTGATCTTTCTTTTCACTGTTTAATTCAACCAGGCGCTTGTCTTCAAGCATTGCGATCGTTACTTCGCCGGCTGTTGAATTGATTACTAATTCGTTGTTCAAAAAAAAGATGTTTTGAAACACCTCATCCCATCCAAACTACGGAGATGTGAAAAACACTGAACAGTTGTGCACTGTCGAACCAGGTACGGCAGGCGACGCATCGCAAGCCACGAAAGGTGAATCGAAAAGCCAACAGGCAGGATATCAAAATATCCTGCGGTGCACAAACGGAAAGAGGGAGGGCATCCGAAGATGCCCACGCCTTACCGGTTTTTCTTCTTATGTCTGTTCTTTCTAAGACGCTTCTTACGCTTGTGCGTCGCCATCTTATGTCTTTTTCTTTTCTTACCGCTTGGCATGGTTAAAGTGTTTAGTGGTTATTAATTTGACTAATTAAACTATTTACTTCCTGATTTAGTTGCGGATCTGTATTTTCCTTTTTTAGCTGTTCCAGGTTTTGCAATGCTTTGCTGTTGTCTCCAAGTTTCATGTACGTTTGCGCAAGGAGAAAACGCGCTTCCACTCTTTTCGGATTAATGCTTAGAACTTTTTCAAATCGTTCTGCCGCCTTATCCATTTGTCCTGAGCGTACCGAGAGAATCCCCAGGTTAAACTGTGCATTTTCATGCTCCGGGTTTTCTTTAATCACCTCCCGGAGCATCAGGATTCCCTGCATTGGATTACCGGTGCCTTCCGCATAACAAACTCCAAGGTCGGTACGGGCGTCCAGGTTTCCGGGATTCAATTCAAGGACCTTCTTGTAGCTGTCGATTGCTTTTTCAACCATGGTAGTCCGCAAAGTACTGTCACCGGTCGATTTGAAAGCATCGAAGTAACGGTAAGCGGCATTGATCCAGTTTTTTTCATCCGGTTTCCGGATTGCGATCTGCTCAAAGTAATGAGAAGAGATCACCGGAAACTGAGCCTGGTCCCAAAGTTTGCCTAATGAATCGAGTAAAACAAGGTTTGCGGTATCCTTCGACAAAGCACTTTCAACTTGCCTTATAGGTTCTGACTCCTGCCGTTTCAGCTGGTTTTTTGCCTGGGCCAGGAGGCCCTCAAATGAAAAACCGGTGGGAGTCTCTGTTCCCTCCCCTTCAACTTTCGGTTGCTGCCGGGGTGCCAGATAAAGTATCGCAGAGAGTACAATCGCACCGGCTACGAACAAAAGTTGCTTGTTACCGATCCGCATCACACCTTAATCGATAGCCTCAGTTGTCTGGTTCTTCTTGATTTTTGCATTCTTCACTTTGTTAGCAAAAGTTTTTGCAGGTTTGAATGCAGGGATATTGTGTTCAGGAATAATGATGGTCGTGTTTTTGGAAATAATACGTCCTAATTTTTGAGCTCTCTTTTTCACAATGAAGGAGCCGAATCCGCGCAGGTAAACATTTTCTCCATCAGCCATTGTGTTTTTAATCACTTTCATGGCAGCTTCAACAGCCTGCAAGGCAACAGTTTTTTCGATTCCGGTCTTAGTCGAAATTTCGGCAACTAATTCTGCTTTTGTCATTTCTTTGAGTATTAATGTATTGAATATTAGGGCGGCAAAGATAAGCGTTCAAGTCAAATAGAAAAACCTTAAAAATCAATTTTTTCTGTAGGTGAGAAAAAATCCTCCTGATTATCGTCGAATATTGCTTAAAAGCATTAATTTCAAGGGTTTTCCTGAATTTTCAGACAATAAAAAATATTAACAATTGTTCAGATGCTTTCAATCAGTGCTCATAAATCAGCTTTTTAACACTTTTCAATTGTCGATTCAGGGTGGTGCGGATAGGCTCATTTTGCTTTTTTTATGTCGGATTTTGCCAGTTTAAGAAAACAAAATGACTGTTGTTTTCAGTACCTGCCTGTGAACTTTCTATTCTAACTTTGCCGACCTGTCTGAGTGATATGCTTCAGACATTGCCTGTTTTTCCACAACCTTCCAGTATCTGCTGACTTACAAACTACGAGTATGACCTTTGGCCGTGCAATCATTACCTGGTATCAAAAGAATAAGAGGGATCTGCCCTGGAGGCAAACGCGGGATCCCTATCGTATCTGGTTAAGTGAAATCATTCTACAGCAGACACGGGTTGAACAAGGACTAAATTATTACCTGCGTTTCGTAGAAAAGTATCCGGATGTAATGGCATTGGCGGAAGCCAAACAGGATGAAGTTTTAAAATTATGGCAAGGACTGGGTTATTATTCCAGGGCCAGGAATTTGCATTCAGCCGCACAGGAGATTGCTGAAACATTCAAGGGTGATTTTCCGAAGGCTTACCACGAGCTGCTGCAATTGAAAGGAATTGGAGAATACACTGCTGCTGCAATTTCCTCCTTTTCATTTGCCGAGAAACAACCGGTGGTTGACGGCAATGTCTTTCGCCTGCTCAGCCGCTATCTTGGAATCAGGACACCCATTGATTCCGGCAAAGCGAAGAAGCAATTTCGTGAGATTGCCTTTGAACTGATGGGGACACATCCTCCGCACGATTTCAACCAGGCCATCATGGAATTCGGTTCAAGGCAATGCAAACCGGTAAATCCGGATTGCAACAATTGCCCTTTGCAATCGACTTGTTTTGCATTTGAACACAAGCAGATCTCTTCATTTCCTGTAAAGCAAAAAAAAACAACAGTGAAGAAGCGGTATTTCCATTACCTGGTGATCAAAGCCGGACGTTCCTTCT
>DAORHY010000026.1:0-19122 GCA_035438225.1 Bacteroidia bacterium | reverse complement strand
GCCGTCAATTCTTCCATACCACGTTTGGTATCACGAACTTCCAGGCTGTATTCATCAACGTGAATGGAGGTGAAGATATCTTCACGAATTACTTTTTCAGAAATAACAATAGCATCCTCAAAGTTGTATCCTTTCCACGGCATGAAAGCCACTTTCAGGTTGCGTCCCAGTGCAAGTTCTCCGCCCTGGGTTGCATATCCTTCAGAAAGCACCTGTCCTTTTTTCACTTTTTGTCCTTTCTGAACAATCGGTTTCAGGTTGATACAGGTACTTTGGTTTGTTTTTTGGAATTTGGTCAGGTTATACGACTTCACATCATCCTCAAAGCTCACGAGTTTCTCATGTTCTTTGCGGTTGTAGCGAATAATGATTTCATTGGCATCCACGTATTCCACAACTCCATCGCCTTCTGCATTAATGAGAACACGGGAATCACGGGCAACCAGGCCTTCGAGACCGGTACCCACGATCGGAGCCTGCGGACGAAGCAGCGGAACTGCCTGGCGTTGCATGTTTGATCCCATCAGGGCACGGTTTGCGTCATCATGTTCCAGGAATGGAATCAGGGATGCTGCAATCGAAGCAATCTGGTTCGGACCGACGTCGATGAGGTGTATTTTATCAGGATCAACAATCGGGAAGTCACCTTCGTAACGAGCCTTGACCTTGAGCTCTTCGAAATCTCCTTTTTCATTGACACCGGCATTGGCCTGCGCAATTACTTTTCCGTCCTCTTCCTCTGCAGTCAGGTAGATGACCGGTTTATCCACATCCACCTTGCCGTTAGAAACGCTGCGGTAAGGAGTTTCAATGAACCCGAGGTTGTTGATTTTTGCAAACACACACAAAGAGGATATCAAACCGATGTTTGGTCCTTCTGGAGTCTCAATCGTACAGAGACGGCCATAGTGTGTGTAGTGAACGTCACGGACCTCAAATCCTGCACGCTCACGGGAAAGTCCGCCTGGCCCGAGTGCCGAAAGACGGCGCTTGTGGGTAATTTCTGCCAGAGGATTAGTTTGGTCCATGAACTGGGACAACTGATTCGTACCGAAGAATGAATTGATCACAGAAGAAAGTGTCTTCGCATTGATCAGATCCGCAGGGGTAAAAACTTCATTGTCACGTACGTTCATTCGCTCACGAATTGTACGGGCCATACGGGCCAGTCCAACACCGAATTGAGCGTATAATTGTTCACCGACAGTACGTACACGTCTGTTCGACAAGTGATCGATATCATCCACCTCAGCTTTTGAGTTGATCAACTGAATGAGTTGACGAATGATTTCAATAATGTCCTGCTTGGTAAGTACGCGGGTATCTTCCGCGATTTCCAGACCGAGTTTTTTGTTGATTCTGTAACGACCAACATCTCCAAGGTCATAGCGCTTGTCGGAGAAGAACAGTTTGTCGATGATACCGCGTGCCGTTTCTTCATCCGGCGGTTCGGCATTACGCAACTGGCGATAGATGTGCTCTACCGCTTCTTTCTCAGAGTTCGACGTATCTTTCTGAAGGGTATTGTAAATGATCGCATAATCGTTGGTGTTCATGTCCTCTTTGTGGAGGATAATGGATTTCACACCGGATTCTACAATCAGATCAAGATGGTGTTCTTCGAGAATTGTTTCACGCTCAATGATCACTTCGTTTCGCTCGATAGAAACCACTTCACCGGTATCCTCGTCCACGAAATCCTCCACCCAGGTTTTCAACACCCGTGCGGCAAGTTTACGGTTGAGTGCATTTTTGATACCGGATTTGGTGACTTTAAATTCATCCGCAAGTCCGAAGATTTCCAGGATTTCTTTATCCGTCTGATAACCGATGGCACGCAGCAGTGTGGTCACCGGGAATTTCTTCTTCCGGTCAATGTATGCATACATGACATTGTTGATATCGGTGGCGAACTCAATCCAGGATCCTTTGAACGGAATCACACGGGCAGAATAGAGTTTGGTACCATTCGCATGCCGGCTTTGTCCGAAGAAAACTCCGGGTGAACGGTGCAATTGGGAAACAACAACGCGTTCCGCACCATTGATCACGAAAGTTCCTTTCGGTGTCATGTACGGAATCGTTCCCAGGTAAACATCCTGTACGATTGTTTCGAAATCTTCGTGCTCCGGGTCAGTGCAATACAATTTAAGTTTTGCCTTGAGCGGAACACTGTGCGTCAATCCACGTTCAATACATTCTTCAATCGAATACCGCGGGGGATCGATGAAGTAGTCCAGAAACTCGAGAACGAAATTGTTCCGGGAATCTGTGATCGGGAAATTCTCACTAAATACTTTATAAAGGCCTTCTTTCTGACGGTTGTCAGAAGTAGTTTCAAGCTGGAAAAAATCCTGAAAAGATTTCAGTTGGACATCCAAAAAATCAGGATAGTCGATAGTATGCTTATTCGTCGAGAAGCTGATTCTTTTGGTAGGAGTGATGGCTGTGGACACGGTGCTGGGGTTTAAGTAAGTGAATTTGAATTTTCAACAGTGAAGTTTCCGGAAAACTTCACCAGTTAAAAAAGGATATAGACCTATCCCCGTTTTAGGCGGGGAAAGGTCTATAATTGCTCGCGGACAGAAGCCGGTTCCTTACTTAAGTTCAATCTCAGCTCCTGCTTCTTCCAATTGTGCTTTAATTGCATTCGCTTCTTCTTTCGAAATGCCTTCTTTCACCGCTTTCGGTGCGCCATCCACAAGATCTTTCGCTTCTTTCAAGCCAAGACTAGTGATTTCTTTCACCAATTTCACGATGTTCAGTTTTGCACCACCCGGTGCTTTGAGAATTACATCAAAGGTTGATTTTTCAGCAGCTACGGCACCGCCGTCACCACCGCCAACAGCAGCTACTGCTACAGCTGCAGCTGCAGGCTCGATACCATATTCATCCTTCAGGATCTTTGCAAGTTCATTTACTTCTTTCACTGTCAGGTTGACCAACTGCTCAGCGAATGCTTTGAGATCTGCCATTTTTTATGAGGTTTTAATTGTTAGAGATTTCTGGTTAATAATGAATGTAAAATTGAATTATGTTGTTCTTGGAAGCATTCTTTTTATTCCACTTTCGCAGTACAGCAGCTTATGCAGCCCGTTCCGAAAGTGTTTTGATAATTCCTGCAAGTTTGCCGCCGCTGGCCTGAAGGCCGGAGATGACGTTGCGCGCAGGAGATTGTAACAGAGCGATGATATCTGCCACCAACTCATTTTTGGATTTAATGGTAGCCAGCGTATCCAGTTGGTTATCGCCAAGGAAAACAGCCGTATCAATCCAGGCTCCTTTCAACAGTGGTTTTTCATTCCCACCTTTGCGGAATTCCTTAATCAGTTTGGCCGGTACATTTCCTGCTTCACTGAACATCAACGCGCTGGTACCTTTCAGGGAAACGAAGATGTCTTCATACGAAGCGGCATCTTTCTTTTCCATTGCTTTTTGAATCAGTGAATTTTTGGCAACAAGCATCTTCACCCCTTTGTTGAAACACATGCGGCGAAGCTGGGTTGTTTTTGCAACCGTCAGCGACGATGTATCGGTGATGTAGACATTTGGATATTTCGTAAGGAGTTCTGCGATCTCGCCAATGATCACTTCCTTTTCTTCTCTTTTCATGATGGATTAACGTTTAAGGTTGAACCGGAAAATTTCCCGGATTACGATAAGGTTTTCGTATCGATTTGCACGGATGGGCTCATCGTACTAGACAGGTATACACTTTTCATGTAGGTGCCTTTTGCAGAGGAAGGCTTCAACTTGATAATGGTGTGAAGCAATTCATTTGCGTTTTCGGCAATTTTCTTCGCATCGAAGGAAACTTTTCCAATAGAAGCATGGATACTGCCTTGTTTGTCGACTTTGAAGTCGATCTTACCGGCTTTCACTTCATTCACAGCCTTTGCGATATCGGTTGTAACAGTACCGGTTTTCGGGTTCGGCATGAGGTTTCTGGGACCCAGGATTTTACCGAGTTTACCAACTTTACCCATTACGCTGGGCATAGTGATCACGACATCGATATCTGTCCATCCCTGTTCAATTTTCTGAATGTATTCATCCAACCCTACGTAATCAGCACCGGCTTCTTTCGCCTCGGCTTCTTTATCGGGTGTACAAAGTACAAGTACCTTTTTGGTTTTTCCGGTTCCGTGGGGAAGCGTCACGACACCGCGAACCATCTGGTTGGCTTTCCGGGGATCTACTCCCAAACGGATGCTGAGGTCAACTGAAGCGTCAAATTTTGTGGTGGTGATGTCCTTCACAATCTTTGATGCATCAGCCAGGTTGTAAGCTTTGCTCTGGTCCACCTTGGCCATAGCTTGCTTTCTCTTTTTACTGATTTTTGCCATTGTATTTAAGTTTTGAAGTACCAGCGGGTTTGATGGGATCTCCCCCTCCTTCTGTTAGTATCTGGAAGTGTATTTCCGGATGGATCAGGAAGTGCCCGGTTGCATGAATCATGCGGGAGCAATCCTGCACGCGTTGATCAGAATGGACGATCTCCTTCTACGGTGATTCCCATACTGCGCGCTGTACCTGCTACCATACTCATAGCGGATTCAATTGTAAAGCAATTCAGGTCGGGCATTTTAATCTCTGCGATCTGACGAACCTGGTCCCAATTCACGGTACCTACTTTATTCCGGTTCGGCTCTTTTGATCCGCTTTTCAGTTTTGCAAAATCCAGCAACTGCACTGCAGCAGGAGGAGTTTTGATTACGAATTCAAACGACTTATCGGTATAAACAGTGATGATCACCGGCAATACTTTTCCGGGCTGGTCCTGCGTACGTGCATTGAATTGCTTGCAGAACTCCATGATATTTACACCCTTCGCACCAAGAGCCGGACCGATTGGAGGAGCTGGATTCGCCGCGCCGCCTTTAACCTGTAATTTGATGTATGTGCTTATTTCTTTTGCCATGGTTCTTTGTTGATTTGGATTCGGAAGGAAGCCTGTCTTGCGAGTGGAAGCTCACGCAGCACCGGTATTCGTTCTGATTCGTTTACTCTTTTTCTACTTGCATATAACTCAGCTCAAGGGGTGTTTTTCTTCCGAAAATTTTCACCATTACTTTGAGCTTCTTCTTTTCTTCATTTATTTCTTCGATGACACCACTAAAACTGTTGAATGGTCCATCGATTACTTTCACAGTTTCTCCAACAACGAAAGGAACATTCATCACAGCCTCACTGTCGGCCAGTTCATCCATTTTACCAAGGATACGGTTCACTTCAGATTGACGCAACGGAGCAGGTGCTTCGCCTTTTGCTCCCAGGAATGAAATCACTCCGGAGATATTCTCTATGATATGCGGAATTTCTCCGACCAGTGCTGCCTCGATGAGAACATAACCCGGCAGGATATTCCTTTCTTTGCTTACTTTCTTTCCGTTACGAATCTGGTAGAACTTTTCAGTCGGAATCAATACCTGGGCGACATAATCGTTCAGCTTCAGGCGGTTGATTTCGGATTCGATGTATTGTTTTACCTTCTTCTCCTTACCGCTGATGGCACGTACGACATACCATTTTCTCACCAGTTCTTTCTGCTGTTGTGCTTCGGACATCTCTTGGGCGAATTAGGCAATCATTTTATAGAACAGATTCATGATGGCCTGGAAACCAAAGTCCATCACGAAGATCAACAGGCCAATGATGGCAGTAGCCACCATTACCACGATCACACTACTTTGAAGCTCTTCCCAGCTCGGCCAACTTACTTTATCAACCAGCTCGGTGTAGCTTTCTTTTATGTAAGCAGAGATTTTGCTCATGTTGGATTATTCATTATGCATTAAATGGTTAAACACCACACTCTTTTCTGACAAAGGTTCAGAGAATGAACCGGCTCAGAAATTATACTCGCACGGGTGGAGAGACTCGAACTCCCAGCCAACGGTTTTGGAGACCGCTACTCTACCAATTGAGCTACACCCGTATGGCCGGCTGTGAGCATTGTGAGTTTTCTTTCATCGTGAGCAATCACAATCGCTCTTTTCAGAACAAAAACACAGATTCTCGGAGCCTCGTATTGACAGGAAACAGCAGGGGATGTTACCATCACCTGCTGTCTGCCTGTAAAGTCAATTGATTTATTTTACAATCTCAATTACCTGTCCTGCACCAACGGTACGGCCACCTTCACGAATTGCGAAACGAAGACCTTTGTCCATTGCCACCGGCTGGATCAATTCAACTGTAATCGTTACGTTATCACCAGGCATCACCATTTCACGTCCTTCCGGAAGTGTGATTTCACCGGTTACATCCGTAGTACGGAGGTAGAATTGCGGGCGGTATTTGTTGTGGAAAGGAGTGTGACGTCCGCCTTCTTCTTTCTTCAACACATAGATCTCGGCTTTAAACTGAGTGTGCGGTGTGATAGAACCCGGTTTGGCAACAACCATTCCACGGCGGATATCGTTCTTTTCAATACCACGAAGGAGCAGACCTACGTTATCACCTGCTTCACCACGGTCAAGGATTTTGCGGAACATTTCCACACCCGTAACTGTAGACTTCAGTGACTTCTCCTGCATTCCGATGATTTCAACATCATCACCTGAGTTGATCACACCACGCTCAATACGGCCGGTAGCAACAGTACCACGACCAGTGATTGAGAATACATCTTCCACAGGCATCAGGAACGGCTTATCCACATCGCGCGGAGGGATAGGAATGTATGAATCAACAGCATCCATCAGCTGCATGATTGCTTCAACCCATTTCGGATCTTTGTTCAGTCCGCCGAGAGCAGAACCACGGATAACCGGAGTGTTTGTTCCATCGAATTCATAGAAACTGAGGAGTTCGCGGATTTCCATTTCTACGAGGTCAAGAAGTTCCGGATCGTCAACCATGTCAACTTTGTTCATGAACACAACGATTTTCGGAACACCTACCTGACGTGCAAGCAGGATGTGCTCGCGGGTTTGCGGCATCGGACCATCGGTAGCAGCAACCACGAGGATTGCGCCATCCATCTGAGCGGCACCCGTTACCATGTTCTTCACATAGTCGGCGTGGCCCGGACAGTCAACGTGTGCATAGTGGCGGTTTGCCGTAGCATATTCAACGTGAGCAGTGTTGATCGTGATACCACGCTCTTTTTCTTCAGGAGCGTTATCGATCGAATCGAATGAACGTAATTCAGCAAGACCTTTACTAGCCAGAACTGTGGTAATGGCGGCAGTCAGGGTCGTTTTACCGTGGTCAACGTGACCAATTGTTCCAATATTGACGTGAGGTTTGGAACGATCGAATTTTTCTTTTGCCATCGCAATGAGGTATTAGAGGTTAATGATTTAGAATGAAGTGAAGTGTATGTTAAATTGCATTCCTTTTTTTCCGGACTAAGCGAGGGAAGCTCTTGTTAGTCAGAATATATAAAAGCAAATAATAACCAATTCAGGGCTTTTTAAAGCCGGAAGGGAATTTCTTCAATTGTGAATTGAATTGAAGGAATGCCCTGATTTTTCGGTTTCCAAAGGTCAACAATCAGAATTAAACAGTCTGTTACCTGAATAATCCCGGGATGCCAAACCTGAAGGCTAACCCGCTAATTTTATTTCAGTGCCAATGACCAGGAGCGAACCCGAACTTCCGGATTCATTTCCGCCTTGCATTGACCCTGATCCAATACTATGAGCCAATGACCAGGATCGAACTGGTGACCTCATCCTTACCATGGATGTGCTCTACCAACTGAGCTACATTGGCCTTTCGGAATTCAATGTGTGTGGTCATTCTATTGAAACCATCTACCCTTTTCAATCTTCAACCGACATACGAAGAACTCTTTTCTGGAGCGGAAGACGGGGCTCGAACCCGCCACCCTCAGCTTGGAAGGCTGATGCTCTACCAAATGAGCTACTTCCGCTTGAAAGGACGTAATCTGCCGGACGGAACAGCCCGACGAATTTCCTTAGAGATTTCAACCAAATATCCAAAAACCTGAACTGTCAGGTTTGTTGGTGGGGAGAGGAGGATTCGAACCTCCGAAGCTTGCGCAACGGATTTACAGTCCGTCCCATTTGGCCACTCTGGTATCTCCCCTTCTCAGTGGTTTACTAAAACCAGCACTTTACATTCAAAGAACAAGAGCCGATGGAGGGATTCGAACCCCCGACCCACTGATTACAAATCAGTAGCTCTGGCCATCTGAGCTACATCGGCATTTTTACTCAAATTTCAATGAATACACTACCCCTCCAAAAAGGGATTGCAAATGTAGAAAAGTGGAATGTAAATACAAATTTTCCTGAAAAATATTTTCAAAAAAGCATAAAATAGAAAAGGTTCCCTTGTGAGGAACCTTTAAACGAATCTTAGGACAAAATCCCTAAAACCTGAACTCAGGCAATGACCCGGGCAAGCGGATACCGCTTTTTCCACATTTTAAATGCGGCCATCGAGTGCACTACCATCATGGTTTTATGATCGAGCTGAACTTTAATGCGTGTAGCTGCATCATGTTCAGGTTGTTTTACGACTTTGGCCTTTCTTTTAGGGCGACGTACCATTTTCTTTGGATTAAATAAATATAATTTGACAACAAGAAACACTACTAAAATGTTTCGCAGATGAAGTTCCCAAGTATTGTACCATTTGCAGATTGAGCCGCATTGGCAGAAAACAATCATTATAAGCGAAAAATCCGATTGGCATTTCCTTTTCAAAGAAACGATTCTAATTGGATATTATTCGTTAACATACGTTAATTTTATAATAAAAATAAATATACGCGAAATTTCCTTGAAATAGCAAGCTTCAGGTAAGATAAATGAACTCTTAAACCCCGGATATTAGGCAAATGATGGAAAAAACCCGCTTACATTATACATTGGGCTTCAGATAGGACTTCAGGAAGAAATGGATAAAAAAATCAAACCATTATACATATCATTGAAAACCAACGAAATAAAGGTATGCCGGTATTTATTAAACTGACGAATCGTCTGAATATTACCCGATTTTTTGAACCAGCTCAGCCAAACGATTGCTGTACCCAATCTCATTATCATACCAGCCAACAATCTTTACCATGGCTCCCAGGACTGTTGTCAGTTGGGAGTCGAAAATGCAGGATGACGGATTGCCAACTATGTCTATCGAAACTATCGGGTCGACAGTATATTCAAGAATTCCTCTTAGCGAACCCTCGGCAGCTTTCTTGAAAGCTGCATTAATTTCTTCCGTGGTGGGATGCGCCTTTAAGATACAGGTAACATCCGTCAGCGAACCATCAGGACTCGGAACCCGGACCCCTGCTCCGCCCAATTTACCCTGCAAATGCGGCAATACGTCTCCCAAAGCTTTCGCAGCACCGGTTGTGGTCGGAATGATTGAGACAGCTGCAGCCCTGGCCCTTCGAAGGTCTTTGTGCGGTGCATCATGAATGTTCTGGTCGCCCGTATAAGCATGAATTGTTGTGACAAATGCAGACTCAATCCCCCATAATTCATCAAGAATTTTGAGCATTGGAGCAGCATTGTTTGTAGTACAAGAGGCATTTGACAAAATAGTGTCTTCGGGTACTATCTGATGATGATTCACACCAAGCACAATAGTTTTAACAGGGTCCTTACCTTTGGCTGGAGCAGAAAGTACCACCTTCCCTGCACCGGCATCAAGGTGGAGCTGCGCTCCGGCTTTGTCCGTAAAAAATCCGGTACACTCCAGGACTACATCTACCGCTAACGCTTTCCAGGGAAGTTTCGATGGATCTCTTTCCGATAAACTATGAATTTTATTCCCGTCGATGATTAAATATTGCTCATCAAAACGAACATCTCCCCCGTAGCGACCATGAATAGAGTCATACTTGAAAAGATGGGCCAGTGTGAGGTTGTCTGTCAGGTCATTGATCGCAACCAATTCCACATCCTGCTTTTTCATCAGTATCCTGGCAGTCATCCGGCCAATCCGGCCAAAACCATTAATTGCAACGCGAATTTTTTTCATACAAATAATTTGTGTGGCGATGTTCTAGTTTCATCAAAATTGATTTCACCTGAATTCAATTTTCAAAGAGGTAATAAATAATTACTCTGGTTTTCTTTTAAAATGAATCGGTGAAGGGCATTACAAAAGATGCTTTTCAGCATGGTAACTTGACCGTACCATGGGTCCGCTTTCAACATACCGGAAACCCATGTCCATTCCGATTTTTTTGAATTCATTGAAAACATCCGGATGAATAAATTCGGCTACCGGAAGATGCTCTTTCGTCGGCTGTAAATATTGTCCCAATGTGAGGATGGAAACAGCTGACTTCCTGAGATCCTTCATGGATTCGACAACTTCCTCATGCGTCTCACCCAATCCAAGCATGATACCTGATTTTGAAGGGACTCCGGATGCACTGATTCTGGCAAGTACTTCCAGACTCCGGTCGTATTTCGCTTGTATCCTTACCTGTTTTGTTAGCCTGCGAACGGTTTCCAGGTTATGCGAAATCACCTCCGGGCGAACATCAATCATCCGCTGAAGGTTTTCCCATTTCCCCTGAAAATCCGGAATCAACGTTTCCAATGTAGTTCCGGGAGAATACTCTCTGATTTTCTGTATGGTCTCAACCCAGATCATGGATCCTCCATCGGGTAAATCATCACGGTCGACAGAAGTAATGACACAATGTTTTACTCCCATCAACTTCACTGATTTTGCCACACGCAAGGGTTCAAATGGATCGACCGCCTCGGGGCGGCCGGTAGCTACATTACAAAACCCGCAAGAGCGTGTGCATACATTTCCAAGGATCATAAAAGTGGCCGTTCCTGCCCCCCAGCATTCTCCCATGTTCGGGCAATTTCCGCTCTGACAGATCGTATGCAGTTTATGGTCACTCACAATCTCTCTCACTTTCCTGTAATTTTCCCCGGTCGGAAGTTTAACTCTTAACCAATCGGGTTTACGGGGAGGAAAGGTTGTCGGTTCAACAGGTGAATCCATGTATTTCTTTTTAATGTTTACTCATGCAAAACGCGAAGGACTTTACCATTTTGCTCCCCACATCAGGGAAATGTAAAAGTTCACATACAGGTTTTCGTTCTTATTGTATGCCATAATCGGAATGGCTTTCGGAAAATAATCTATCACTACTCCTGCTTCCAGGGCTGTTACTTTTTGTTGCCATCCGGCGTATTCAAACGATAAGGCAAACTTTCCATAAAGGCCGGGATATACTTTCAGCTCCCCCATACCGTTAAAGTAAGGACCGGGGCCATAAATATTTTCCACTGCCTGTTGCAGCGGATCGTTCGGGTCGTATTTACGGGTGTCGATTATTTTGGTGAGTGAATCGTAAGGACTGTCAATGAGGATTTCGAGATAAACGGGCTTGGTAATTCCAAGATCAATTCCGGCGCAGTAATTATACCGGACTTCAACCCCGCTCCGTTCTGCCTTACTGAATAGTACGTGTTGTCTTCCGACACCTCCCCGAAGGAGGTAAACAAAATTCAGTTTGCCATAAAAAAACGGTCTTGAATCCGGATAATAGGGATTGGGCTGTTTGTATTGTTTGGGATGCCGGACCGAAACAAAATCAAGATCCAGCATCTTTTTTTTATAGCCGGTTTCATGCCACCCTCTCCGGAATGTAATCCCAAAACCGGAGGAATGCACATTGAGTCCACCTTCTGCCTCATTTCTATAAAGTACTGTAACGTCATCCTGCGCCACCCGGATGGAATCCTGGGCCATCAGCTGTACCGAAAAAAACAAGCTAAGAATGAATATGAACCGCTGCATAGAATCGGAAAAGACAAAACTACACAATTAATATCAAAATTTGAACCGGCTCACTGCTTAACAATACAGCTAAGTCATTTCCCATCCGTCAACTTATCTTTTTCCTGCGGTCGATTTTTACCGTTTCCATCAACCCCTGTGGGGTGATTGATAATGAAGACAATCATCTCGTGGAGACTGATCTCACCTTAACAGTAGAATTGTTTCAATCACCAGAAAGAAACCCAAAGGAATGCCTATAACCAGAGCCAATACCATGCTCGTGGTAAAATTCCTCTTCTTTGAAAAGTAATTGAATACTAAATTACTGATCAGGAATGTCGGTGTGAAATAAATAAGCAGAGCAGCAAGATTTCCTTTTTTGAATAAGTCAGAAACAGAATGGGTGTCTTTATCAATGTAAAATAATACAAAACAAGCCATCAAAACTGGTAGTGCCAACTGTGAAATTGACAGCAGCACCGGTTTGCCTGTCTTTGAATTTCCCTTGTCGCTGTTCATCAAGACAGAACGACTGCACTTCCCGATTATTATACCGGCAGATGCTACCGGATGCAATATGCGTTTTCTTTCAGCATCGCCAAGAGCAGAATGTGACGATTTAGAGTTGTCCTTTCTCTCGATAAGATTTCCTAATTTCGTCAGATGGAAACCATCAGAACTGTTTATACCGGCGATCTACGGACGATTGCAACCCATGTAAAATCACAAGTGACGATTATTACAGACGCCCCGCCTGACAACCAGGGAAAAGGTGAATCGTTTTCTCCCACCGATCTTTTGGCGGCTTCCCTGGGAAGTTGTATGGCGACCCTGATGGGTATTGCCGCCAGGGCGCACACCATCAATATCGATGAAACGCATTTAAAAATTACAAAAATCATGGCAGCGAATCCGCGGAGAGTTGCAGAAGTACAGGTGGAACTGGACATGCCGGATCGAACATATTCAAAAAAAGAAAAAGATATTCTTGAGTTAGCTGCAAAAACCTGCCCTGTCGCATTGAGCCTTCATCCGGATCTGAAGCAAACTTTCAGATTTAACTGGAAAGACTAAAATCAAAATAATTTTAAAAAACTTTCCGGAAAAGTTCTAAAATAAGAAAAGCGAACCTGGTTTGGGTTCGCTGAATAATTTTACCGGGAGAAAAATTATCCCCGGATTTCTTTCGCTGGCTTCGGGCTGCCTGAATGTCCGTAAGCCGGACATTTTTCATGTGATTTACATGAAGCAAACATCAGGGCAATGGCTGCAACCAGTGCAGAAACTCGGAGGATCTTTTTCATGAGTCGGGATGAATCTTTGTTATTGGAAACGAAGCTTTTCTGAAAATGTTTTTATTCTTTTCAAAAAGCCTTGCAAAAATAGTTTTTTATCAAAAATGAGCAAGACAGAGTTTTCAACAAATTAACAGTGTTCCTTTTTGATTAAAAAAGGAGGATTTTAGAATGAAATTAATACAATTCATAAATTCACCCCATGACTGAAGTGAATCCCAATATTGAAGATAGCTGGAAATTAAGGCTTTCAGATGAATTTAAAGCTCCTTATTTCATGAAATTAAAGGACTTTTTATTGGATGAAAAGAAGAAAGGGGAAACCAATTTTCCGCCGGGATCAAAGATTTTTTCTGCTTTTCAGCATACGCCATTCGAAAAAGTAAAAGTCGTGATTCTCGGGCAGGACCCCTATCATGGACCTGGACAGGCGCATGGCCTCTCATTTTCCGTTCCGCCGGGTATCGGAATCCCCCCATCCCTGTTAAATATATTCAAGGAATTAAGGAATGATCTCAAAATCCCGATCCCGTCAACCGGAAATCTCGAAAAATGGGCCAATCAGGGAGTATTGCTGTTGAATGCAACACTTACCGTACGGGCAAATCAACCGGGTTCACATCAGAATAAAGGATGGGAGTTGTTTACAGATGCAGTCATCCGGGAAATTTCCGCGACCCGCACAGGTGTGGTGTTTCTTCTGTGGGGAAAATATGCACAGGCCAAAGAGGTGCTGATTGACACTACCAAACATTTTATTTTAAAAGCTCCTCACCCCTCTCCGTTTTCTGCAGACCGGGGTTTTTTTGGTTGCAAACATTTTTCGAAAACGAATGAGATTCTGAAATCAGAAGGACTGTCGGAAATCGACTGGAATCCTGAATGAAAAAATGTCTGCACCGATCCTTTCAATGAATACTTGGTCCTTTCGTTTCAGCAATGATTGAATGAAATGATTCCTGAGAAATACAACACATGAAGCCTGCTTTTCATTTTTCATCTGAAACGAAAAACAAAGGAATTAAATTTCCTTCGAAAGTAGCTGTGTTCATTTTTTGGATTTTTTTTTACTTCCCATTTGAGGGAAATTCCCAATCAACTTTTCATCTGAACCTTTTCCTGTCAGACACCATTCGTCAACAGGATTTTCATCAACTGGATAAGCAATTGTTCTCACAAAAAAATTTCCGGGATACTTCCGCTGTGAGGAAGGCATTGCAAAATGCCTTGCTGACACTGCATGGAAACGGTTTCCTTGCAGCAAGCATTGATAGCATGAACATCAATGGAAATGAATATTCTGCGTGGCTCTACATGGGTGAATTTTACGAATGGGCTTCATTGTCAAAAGGCAATGTAGATGATGCTTTATTCAACGGATCCGGATACCGAACCAAAATATTCGAAGCAAAACCGTTTCGTTACCAACAAATCAGAAATATTCAGGAAAAGATTCTGGAAAACTGCGAAAACAGCGGGTATCCATTTGCCAGTATCCGGATGGATAGTATTTCCATTGTTACGAATTCCGTTTCCGGAAAATTATTCCTGGAAAAAAATAAGCTGGTAACCATCGACAGTGTGATTTTACGGGGGAAAGCCACGATTGCACCTGTTTACATTTACAGTTATATTGGAATTCGCCCGGGCGATATTTACGATGAATCAAGAGTATCCAGGATTTCAAACCGACTAAGGGAACTCCCTTTTGTGACGGAAAACCGGCCGAACCGAGTTGTGTTCACGAATAAAGAAACGAAGCTTGAACTATTTTTAGAAAACAAAAGAGCCAGCCAGTTTGACGGCGTTATCGGATTGCTACCCGATGATCTGAAACCGGGAAAATTTACACTCACCGGCGAAGCCCATCTCAAACTTCAGAATTCATTGCGGCGCGGAGAAATTATAGAACTGAACTGGAAACAACTTCCCGGAAAGACGCAAAACCTGAAAATCCATGGCCTGTATCCGTTTCTGCTCAATACGCCGCTGGGGGTGGATGCAAATCTCGCACTGTATAAAAAGGATTCTACTTATGTTGACATCACCAGAAATCTCGGTATCCAATATAGTTTTACAGGCAATAATTTTCTGAAGGCTTTTGTAAACGATAAAGAAAGTGATCTTCAATCCACCCGCGGACTGGAAAACATGACTGTTTTACCCCCCTATGCCGACATTACCACTCTTGCATACGGACTTACATTTCATTTTGAACGACTTGATTACCGGCTCAATCCGAGAAAAGGAATTTTACTCGAGGCAACCGGAAGTACAGGAACACGAACGATCAGAAAAAATTCTGCCATCAAGCCTGTTTTATACGACAGTCTCCCGCTGCAAACCACAAACTACAGTGCAGAGGTATCGCTCGATTATTATTTTTCCCTGGGAGGGAGACATGTACTGAACACTGGAACGATCAGCGCCTACCTGTACAATCCGGAAATTTTCACAAATGAATTATTCAGAATCGGAGGTTTAAAATCACTACGTGGATTTGATGAAGAGTCTGTATATGCATCCGCTTTCAGCATTGGAAAACTGGAATACCGTTATTTACTGGAACAAAATTCATTCCTCTTCGCATTTTTTAACGCAGCATGGTATGAAAATAAAAACCGGACAGGCTACATTACCGACACGCCATTCGGTTTTGGCGCAGGAATAGATTTTGAAACGAAAATTGGAATCATGTCTGTGAGTTATGCACTTGGTAAACAATTCGACAATCCGGTGTATTTCAGAACAGGAAAAATCCATTTTGGAATTGTAAACTATTTTTAAAACATGGAGTGCAATCCAATCTCCGCCTACCCTTCCTTTGGGGACCCAAATCAGATATCCAACGGATCCGGATCTACATCTGATTCTGCTCTTTAATAATCTTACTGAATGGAAAGACTTCATTGTTCGTCAACCGGATACTGAGTTGCTGGTTCATCCTTGCACTTGCCCTTATCGCAATTAAATCCATTCGCACACTACCCAAAACACGTAGTTGGGAGCACCCTTCCTTTTGATGAAAACCCGGGTTGATTTGTTAAACATGACAATTCGTTCCATCAAACTTTAGTACTTTCGCATCCTTATGAAATTAAAGAACGATTTATTGCTGCGTGCGGCACGCGGAGAGAAAACAGAACGAACACCTGTATGGCTGATGCGCCAGGCAGGAAGAATCTTACCTGAATACAGGGTAGTCAGGGAAAAAATTGGTGGTTTTAAGGAATTGGTTGAAACGCCGGAGTTTGCAGCAGAGGTAACCATCCAACCGGTTGACATCCTCGGAGTAGATGCGGCAATTATTTTTTCCGACATCCTCGTCATCCCTGAATCCATGGGTCTGCCATATCAAATGATAGAAAGCAAAGGCCCATGGTTTGAACGTACAGTTGAAAGCAAAAGTGATATTGACAAATTACATACATCCGAAGCTGGTGATCTTTTGTATGTCATGGATGCTATCCGCCTGACAAAAAAAGAGCTTGACGGAAGGGTTCCGCTGATCGGTTTTGCAGGCGCCCCCTGGACAATATTTTCCTACATGATTGAAGGCAGGGGCAGTAAAACATTCAGCAAGGCTAAAAAATTTCTATATACAGAGCCGGTTCTTGCACACCGCCTGCTCGAGAAAATTACACAAAGCACGATTCACTACCTGAAAGGGCAAGTCGCCGCGGGCGCAGACATAGTACAGGTGTTTGATTCCTGGGCCGGGATTTTATCTCCTCAACAGTACAGCGAATTTGCGATCCCCTACATCTCTGCAATATGCAATGCCATACAGGATGTGCCGGTAATTATTTTTGCAAAGGGTGCATTTTTTGCCCGGAAAGAATTATCCGGGTTGAAATGCGAAGTCATCGGACTGGACTGGAATATGGGTATTGAAGAATCCAGGCAGATCATCGGAAATCAGAAAACCCTTCAGGGAAACATGGATCCCTGTCTGTTGTATGCGAAAGAAGATACAATTGTTACCGAGACCCGGAAAATGCTGAATGCATTCGGCCCCGGAAGACACATTGCAAACCTTGGTCATGGACTGTACCCGGATATTGAAAAGGAAAAAGTCATTCTTTTCATTGACACAATAAAAAATTTCAGGTTTTAACAGGGAAGAAAACAACGCTCATTCCGTAAGAACAAAACAGTAAATTGTACTGAATGCCCGGTTAAGAATCAGGGAAGAAATTTCCGCAACCTAAAATGAAAAAAGGTATATTGGCACTTCATCAAGTGCTATAATACATGAACATCAAGGGAAATAAACAGATCATCCGTGCCTGGGCAATGTACGATTGGGCCAACTCGTCCTATTCACTGGTGATCACTTCTGCCCTTTTCCCAATCTATTTTCATGCCATCACCACTACACCTGAAAATAACAGTGTTCGTTTTCTTGGCCGGACATTCAACAGTGATTCACTTCAGACCTATGCCATTTCACTGGCGTTTCTGGTGATTGCTGCAATCAACCCGTTTCTTTCTTCCATTGCGGATTACAGTGGTAACAAAAAAAAGTTCATGTATTTTTTCAGTACGCTGGGCGCTTTGTCGTGTTCTGCGCTATTCTTTTTCACCTCGGTAGATACGTTATGGATTGGAGTATTTGGTGTAGTTCTCGCTGCAATCGGGTATGCAGGAAGTATCGTCTTTTACAATGCCTTTCTTCCGGAAATTGCCGAACCGCAGGATCAGGATAAAGTCAGTGCGAAAGGATTCGCGATGGGCTATATCGGAAGTTCCCTCTTGTTGATTTTTTCACTCACCATGATTCTGTTCCCTGAATGGTATGGAGGAATCACAAGCGGGATGGCCACACGGATCGCCTTTTTGCTGGTCGGACTCTGGTGGTTCGGTTTTGCACAATACACATTTCACTATTTGCCGGACAATGTTTACAATCGCCACGTCCACGGAAAAGTCGTCCGTAACGGCTACCGCGAATTGAAGAAAGTGTGGAATGAACTGCGGCATACATCACGACTCAAAACTTTTCTGGTCTCATTCTTTTTTTACAACATGGGAGTGCAGACTGTCATGTATGTCGCTACGTTATTCGGTGACGGAGAGCTTCACCTGCCTTCGTCTGTACTGATTGCCGTAATTCTGATTATTCAATTTGTTGCTATCGGCGGAGCATTTTTATTCAGCAGCCTGTCAAAAAAATTCGGGAACCTGACTGCGTTGTCCATTTCGCTCGCCATCTGGGTCCTGGTGTGCATCGGTGCATTTTTCTGTGACAAAAGATACGGTGTGAATGAGCAGACAATGTTCATGATCCTGGCTGCGGTTGTCGGATTGGTGATGGGAGGCGTGCAATCTCTTTCCAGGTCCACGTACTCAAAATTGTTACCTGACACGATAGATCACGCTTCCTACTTCAGTTTTTATGATGTTTGCGATAAACTGGGTACGGTAGTGGGCACTTTCGCCTTTGGTTTCATTAACGAAAGAACAGGAAGTATGAGAAACAGCATCATTGTGCTGATTAGCTTTTTCATTGTCGGTCTGATTTTGTTACTTCGCATGCGGAAACACCAACCGGTCGCCCTGGAAGGAGAACGTTCCCCTCAGGCCTGATACGTCCGGCTTGTTTGATTGCCCGCTATTTACCTGATATCCTAAATAAGATGATAGTCGACATTTTCATTCCGTGTTTCATTGATCAGATCTATCCGGATACGGCTATGAACATGATCAAAGTTCTGGAAAAAGTCGGATGCTCAGTGAATTACAACCACAACCAGACCTGTTGCGGCCAGCCGGCTTTCAACGGAGGATACTGGGACCAGTGCAAAGAGGTTGGAGAGAAGTTTATCAAAGATTTCCCGAACGACAGATACATTGTTTCTCCTTCCGCTTCCTGTGTGGGAATGGTGAAAAATTACTACCCGGAATTATTTCACAACACTGTATTGCACAACGAATACAAAACTATTCAGAAAAATATTTTTGAACTGAGTGATTTTCTGGTCAACGTACTCAATGTCACGGATCTTGGTGCCAGGCTAAACGGCAGTGCAACCTATCATGATTCCTGCAGCGGATTGAGAGAAGTCGGTATAAAGAAAGAACCCCG
>DAORHY010000025.1:0-19302 GCA_035438225.1 Bacteroidia bacterium | reverse complement strand
GAATACCAGAAAATAATTCTCGGCCATTAAGAGCGGTATTTAGAGGCTCCCTTAAGTGCAAGTCAGGTGTTCCAATGCCACTTATTCTTTCTCGTGCTTGTTTGAAAACAGTTTCAGAGTTCATTGCCGCTTCAAGATATTTTGAATTGATGCACTCGTAAACTGGTTTGATTAAAGCCAAACTAACGAAGATGCTAAACGGATATTCCAAATTGTTTACACAAGCGTAGCCGAATGTTGCACCAACTTTTGTATAAAGAATGTCTCCTCTTTCCGGGTTGCATCTGCTGTTAATCTCGTTGTGTTCTGCAACAGAAATGAATTTTATTTCCTCGTCTCGAATCTTAAACGGCCTTACATTCTTCACTGAAAGAAATTTTACTCCTTCTGCTTTGTAAGTTGGTGTATGATGTGTTCCATCTGTTACAAGAAAAGTAATATCCTCTAATCTCTTGTAACTCCAATTGTCAGGAAGTGTTTCTAATTCAGTTTCGTGAAAATCCGCTTTCTTGTTTGTCCGTTGGTCTTTTGGTTTTCGTGTTCCACGCTTTTTTGCCAATGCAATTTCTTCAGCCAACTTTCTATCAATTACTTTTTGGATTCTTTCAAAAAGCTTTTCTCCAGTCTCTACCTTTTTATTTTTCTTCCTCCATTCCTCCGTCAACTTGCCGCTCACAGCAGCAGCCAAAACAGATTGTCGAAATCGTTTTAAGATAATGGGTATTTTTTCCAGATGTTGTTTGTTGCTTTCTACTTTTTGCATCAGTGCATCAAGTTTGGCAACGATGCGGTTTTGTTCTTTCAGAGGAGCAATAGGAACCTTTATGTTCCAAAAAATATCAGGATCAACATGAGGTATTCCTGTTCCTCTGTGATTTGATTGAATATAATTGAACTGCGTTTGCAGAAATCTTAACAAATAATCCTTTTCAATCTTTGGTTTGAGTGCCATGATGGTGGATCCAATTGCACCAGCTCTACTTTTGGCAACCCAACCTGCTCTTGCTCCATCCCAAACAATTATCAAATCATTTTCGTCTGTTACATTTGAACTTTCTCTATCAACAAAGATTTCATTGCTTCCTTTTTCTATCGCCTTAATATCAAGATAAACAAGTGAACAGTCAAACGGTGAAGGTTCCATTCGTTTGGGTTTCTTCCCTTTTTGATATCCAGCAATTTCTGCTAATTCAATTTCTTCCCAGCCAATCGGTAAACTATTCTCCATTATTTTCCAAGATTGTTAAGATTTCACGAAGGTCATCAACAAGAGTTTCCAATTCTGAAATTGCTTCTGTTGCCAATAAATAGGGTTCGGGTAAACTGGAGGCATCTTCAATGCTTTCATCTTTCAGCCAGGTAATGTCAAGCTTATAGTTGCGTTTTTTTATTTCATCCAATGTGAAGCAACGAAATCTTCCGCTTTCTCCTTGATCTTTTCGCTTGCTGTTTCCGTTTACATCATTGCCAAAACATTTTTCAAATTCTTCAAAGTGTTTTGCTGTAAGCGGTCTGTCTTTTTTGGTTATACCTTCAATGTTGCTGCGGTTGTCATAAATCCACACTTTTTCTGTAGGCAATCCTTTCTGTAGGAAGATCACATTTGCTTTTACTCCCTGTGCATAAGGGGTAAATGTGCCGTGCGGCAATCGCATAATAGTGTGGAGGTTGCAGTCCTGCATCAGTATTTCAAACACTTCTCCGGCTTTGTCTTCAAACAACACGTTATCGGGTAATACAATAGCAGCTCTACCGCCGGGTTTGAGTATACTCATAATGTGTTGCACAAAATTCAATTGCTTGTTGGCGGTTTCCACGGTAAAGTCATCGCGTTCCGGAATCTGGTTTGCTCCTTTTGTTCCGAATGGCGGATTTGCCAATACCACGTCAAATCGTTCGCTGCCTAGATTGTTGTAAATGGTATCGCCCAATTTTATTTTTGGAGTTACGCCATGCAGATACATGTTCATGAGCGCAAGCCGTCTCGGTCGGGCAACCAATTCCTGCCCGTAATAGGTTTTCTCACGAATGCGTTTTACATCTTCACGGGGAATAGCTCCTTTACATTCGTGCATGAGCCATTCGTAAGCAGCAACCAGAAAACCTCCAGTTCCGCAGGCAGGATCAGAAATTGCAAAAGCGGATTTACCTCTAGGATCTGGTTTCATAATTCGAACCATGCTTTGAATCAAAGGCCGTGGTGTGAAATATTGTCCGGCACCTTTCTTTCCTTCGCTTGCTGCTTTCTCCAACAGACCTTCAAACGCTGCTCCTTTCACATCCACATCCATTGCTGTCCATTCGTCTTCTTCGATCAGGTTCAACAGTTTTTTTAAACTGACTGGATTATTGAAACGGTTTTGCGCCTGTGTGAAAATTTCTCCCAACAGTCCTGGTTGCTTTCCGAGTTCTTGCAACATGTTAATGTAAAAATCAATCAGGTTTCCACCTGATTGTTTCTTCAATGCTTCCCAATTATATTTTTTTGTAATGATAACATCTTTTTCATCAGCCATTTTCAGGAACAGCAAAAGAGAAAGCTGTTCTATATAATCATTATAATCCACTCCTTCATGGCGAAGGGTGTGGCAAAAGCCCCAGAGTTTATTTACTACGTCACTCATTTGATATTTTATTTAGCATTTCTTTTAGGTGTTTGATGGTAAGCACTTTTTGAGCAGCTTCATCTTTCTTTAGCAGATTAAATTGTATCGGCCAGATGATATTTTCTTTATCTTCGATAGTTAAAGTTAATGAAGCGCGGTTGCTATAATGGTGCAGCTTAATGAGATCAATTTCGTGATTTATTTTATTATCCGTTTTAAGCCGATCCAATATTTTGTAACTATGGTCACCCAAGCAAACAATAAGTTTGGGTTGAATAATTTCAATTTCCTTCAGTAAAAACTTCTGCGTGCAGTTGTTTTTTCTTGGGCTAAGTTTCTCCTTCTCTCTGGTTTTTTCAAGTCCACATTTGATCGTATCAGTAAAATATGGTTTACGCTTTTTCTCATCGTAGTTAATAATGAACTGAATCAAACTCTTTAGATTTTTTTCCGACCTTTCAAGCAAATTGTTGATGTTGCCTCCCCAAAAACAACCTGTCCCATATCTTGTAGTTGGTGATTCGGCAACTATCATTATGTCGGTATTGGTATCACCCAATATGCCGGTATAGGCAGCTTCCTTAGTTAAGTCTACTACACATGATTCTGCGTGGATGCATTTAAATATAGCGGAAGCAGGTTTCTCAGGAACGCCCTCAAAGTTTGCAAATTCTTTTCGGAATAATTCAATTAGTGATTGGTTTTTATCTGTCACGCTGCTATTGCTAAATTTATTTCCTGAATTATCTTTTTATAATCGTCAGCAAAAACCCTTTTGAATTTATTCAATCCTCCCCTGTCGGCAAAAACAGGGAGTTCTTGTAAATCGGTTTCATCCAAAGTAATGTTTTGTTTCAGATGTTCTTTGATATAATCCATCCACTTGTGCTGCTCGTAATTGAGTTTCCTTCCTTTGATTACCTTCTGAACAGCCTGATTTACTCTTTCTTCAATTGATAATAAAGGCTCGGTTTCTTTTGCAGCATGTTTTACCATGCTGATTATGTCTACCATATCTTTTTTATAAACTGACTTATGTGCTCGTTGCAAATCCGATTCCGCGAATGAATTTTCTTTCAGTTTATTTTTCAGATCGGTCAATGCTTTGGTGTTCCAATTTTTCGGTTTATTAAGCAAAATAGAAATAGCTTCGATGGCTGTTTGATTTTTCCTTACGAATTCAGAAAACGCAACGATGTAATCTTCGGGCTTGTAAACCTTATCACCTCTGATAAATTCGAGGACAGAAGAAACTTCATCCTGCACTTCATAACCGACAAGGAAAAGTTTCTTGGCGCGTTCATAATTTACTAGGAGGTCCTGGAACTGTTTGTTACGGAGCAATTCCATGACACTGCTGAAGCTTTCAAATATGTCGGTGTAGGATTTTGCCATCAGCGATACTTATCAAAGAATTTTGAGATGCGTTCAGCAAACTTTCCCATGTCCCCATCAGGGATGTAGTTTGAAAAAGCCTCGCGTGCGTTTCCGCTCATGTCTTTTTCAATTCGATGAAGACGTCTGCTCAATCGTTTTGCATTCGCCTTTCGGTCTTCGTTGTTGTATATTTTTTCAATGAGTTCTTTTATAGTGATGGTGTCTGTGCCAGGGGTTTCAATCTTGAAATTGTAACTGGCGTTTTTGAAATAGCGTATTAAAGTACCGTTAAAACAATCAAAAATTACGAAATGTGTTTTTCCAATGTCATCACACCTACGTGTTCCCCTACCAAGCATCTGTTCCCAAAGAATTCTTGACTTCACCGGTCTGAGAAAAACAATGAACTCCAAGGACGGAATGTCAACGCCTGTTGAAAGCATGTCAACCGTTACCACAATTTTAGGATTCGGTCGGTTGCGGAACTGTTTTATTTTTTTCAGCGGACGGTCAACGGTTGGGCTGGCTGTAATTTTGGCAACAAAATCATCGCCTCTATTGAAAATGGATTTACAGATAGCGACTAACCTGTCGGCATGAGAAACCAGGGGTTTATCATTTTGAGCGAAGATGAGTGTCTTGGGAAAACGCCCATACTTTTGTTCAAACTCATCTGTGTACTTTTTCAATTCCTCCACAATTTTTTGAATGGTATCAGGGGCTGTAATTTTTTCTTCAATCTCAGCAGAAGAGAATTCGCGTTCATCTTCCAACTGGTCTATCTGTTCCCTGCCAGTTTGGGTATCAATCATTCCTACCTGTTCGCCTTCCCTCAAAAATGCTCCATTCATCAACACATTAGAATTGATCGCGACTGCATCATAGTCTACTAAATAACCCTCGTCAATGGCGGTTTGCAGTGGATAATTGAAAATGGCTTTTCCAAAATAGGCAACTGTATGAGATGCTGGCGTCGCAGTCAAACCAACCTTCACCGCATCAAAATGATTAAGGACATTTCGCCAGACATTTGTTTCCTTGCTCGTATAACCTCGATGACATTCATCAGCGATAATCAAATCAAAGGCATGGGACGGAATTTTCATTAATTCTTCTGCATCATCTTCTCCTTCTTCGTCATCTGGAAAGGATGCTGCTTTACCATAAAGATTTATTGCCATGCGCTGTATGGTGCACACATATAAAAATGTTTTGCTTGCATTCGGATGAGTCAAATAATAGTTAGGTAAAACATTCGGGTTGTACGGCTCATCCTCAAAATCATCGCGTTTGAATTTTTGTGAATACATTTCGTATTCATCTTTGAACTTGATGTTCCGTGGTGTATCAAAAGATGCAAAAGCGGTAACTGCTTGTGCTGCCAATGATTTTCTGTCAACTAAAAACAGAATTCGTTTCGCATACCCGGATGCCAACATCCGGTAAACAAGATTCACCGTTGTGAATGTTTTTCCTGTTCCAGTTGCCATCGCTAAAAGCATCAATCGTTTGCCTTCTCCTAAAGTGAATTCATATTCTTCAATCGCTTTTTTCTGATATGAGCGTAAATACGGGTTGTCAACCGATTTGGCTTTTAGCCACTTGAAGGCATCACTGTCATTTGTAATAAAAAAATTCGCAAGCGCATCTGGCGTATGAAAGCTGAAAATCTGTCTGCTAATATTTTTGCTTTCTCTTGCGTCAAGGTAATAAATGAGTTCTCCGTTTGAACTATACAAAAACGGAACGTGGTATTCATCCCACTCACCCAGGGTATTGTCCGTACCCTTGGAATACCGCTTGGCTTGTTCCAAAACATTTGCGGCACCTACTTCCAATTTCTTTGCTTCAATCACTCCCAACAAATTGCCATTCACCACCAATGCATAGTCTGCCGGACCATTTGCAGTTTCAAATTCTTCTACTGCATGATTATTTAACACTCCGATATTCTCAACTTTACTAAAATGAATAATCTCCCAACCAATAGCCTTTAGCTGTTGGTCGATTCTTTTTTTTCGGGTTACTCTTTCGGATTCGTAGGTCATAACTAAAGGTTCCGTAAAGAAATGAAATATGTTTAATGGTACATTACGCAAAAAAACGCAAGGATCTCAGCTAAACTTTTAGCACTGATATTCAATTACTTAGATAATTTTGATAAAAAACATGATAAAACAATATGTTTAATCAAGATTTAAACCTACTTTTGTTCTGTAATTGAATAAACTGATTCAAATATAAATTTAAATCCTTAAGAAAATGATCGAAAAAGTTAACAAACCATTGATATTCCAGCCTGAAAGGTTAAGAACCCTGGCAGAATACCTGCTAACACGAAAAAGAAACGGCAGTTTTAAAGTTCTTGAAGATGATAACTACATCTTCAGCGATGAAGATTCTGCAGTTGTTAATCTGTTCCCGGTTTTTGAATGTGTGGTCACTGCATTACCCAAAGCCTTCCCCGAGGACTGGAAAGCTACTGCACACGGTGTTTCACACCGAAGATGTGACGAACGAATGTGCCTGCTCTCGAATATAATCCTCTACTTTGGCCTCGATGGTGATCAGTTTATGCACCTCTTTACTCCTTATGCACAGGAACCGGATGTGTATGGTGGCACATACCTGGAGCGTTATGCCACACCTGGTGATATTGCGCATAACATATCCGAGCTGATCTGTTTCTATGAATTAGCTATGGAACTGCATCCGGACATTCCCATTTTTATCAGTAAAAATTGACCCTTTAATTTTTATACGAACCTTTAAAATTTAAAAATCATGAATCAAGAATCGAGCAATATAAAGTGCCCTAACTGCGGTACCGCCATTAATGTAAACGATGTTCTCTACCACCAACTACAATCTCAGGCTGAAAAGGATTTTGAGAAGAAGAATGCCCAGATAATCCGGGAGAAAAGGGAGCTGGATCAGATGCGGACGGAACTTCAGCAATCCATTCAGATTGGAGTTACCGAAAAACTTGCCAGAGAGCGGGCGGTTCTCGAAAAAAGCATCCGTGAACAGATTACCGAAGAAAAATCCGGAGAACTGGAGTCGCTTCAGGAGCAGTTGAAGGAAAAAATAGGAGAGGCAAAGGAACTAAACCGTATCAAAGCCGAACTCCTGAAACTTAGCCGGGAGAAGGAAGAATTGCGGGATAAAATTCAGCTGGAATCTGAGGAGAAATACAATAAACAACTGGAGGAAGCCCGGCAAAGACTTTTGCAGGAAACTGAATCGCGGTCAAATCTGAAGATTGCGGAGAAGGAAAATGTGATTCAGCAACTGAAGAAACAATTAACCGAAGCGCAGCAGAAAGCCGATCAGGGCTCTATGCAATTGCAGGGTGAAGTGGCGGAACTGGAATTGGAGAAAGATCTTCGCAATAGATATCCGGATGATGACATAACGGAAGTTTCCAAAGGTGCTAATGGAGCGGATCTGTTAATCGGAGTCCGAACTCCTCAGCAGAGAAAAGCAGGTACCATTGCCATTGAAATTAAGCGAACAAAGAATTTCAGCAGTGGCTGGATTCCCAAGTTAAAGGAAGATCAACGTAATCATAAAGCAGAAATAGCGGTACTTGTTACGGAATCCATGCCTGCGGATATGCCGCATTTCGGTCTTCGTGATGGGGTCTGGGTCTGCAGTTTTCGCGAGGTTCAGGCACTGCTTTTCGTCCTTCGGGATTCATTGCTGCGTTATCATGAGATTAAATCTGCAGGGGAAAACAAAACCGATAAAATGAGCAATCTGTATGATTACCTCACCGGGCCGGAATTCAGCCTGCAGATACGGACGATTGTTGAAAGCTTTACACGACTGAAGACAAACCTCGACCAGGAGA
Source organism: Bacteroidia bacterium (assembly GCA_035438225.1). Classification (GTDB taxonomy): domain Bacteria; phylum Bacteroidota; class Bacteroidia; order AKYH767-A; family 2013-40CM-41-45; genus JADKJP01. The sequence goes on along the minus strand of DAORHY010000025.1, from coordinate 11,466 downwards.
AGAAAGCCATGATGCGATTGTGGAAGGAGCGGGAAAAAACAATTGAACTTGTTGGGCAATGCACATCAGAAATGTTCGGGTCATTCCGTGCCATTGCCGGTTCATCGGTAAAGGGTATAGATGCCCTGAACCTGCCGCTCCTGGAGGAACAAACAAAAAATGATGAGTGAATTGGAACATAAGTTCAGAAAACTATTTTGCTGGGTAACTTATTTTCTGCCTGAATATTACCCCATACACGAAGAGGCGGGGTCTGCACCTATGTTCTTATTGATCAAGGACAGGATGGAGCAACTCATGAAAGGAAAGGATGCTGCGGTCATTGACCGGCTGGAGTTTGAATCCCACCTAGTCAAAAATGAGGCCCTGTCGGAAACATACCTTGAAATATTCTCATTAGCCGCCATATTTTACAGATGCAGGTTCGAATACGAAGGAATGCAAATGGAATATTTTATCATGTACGATAAACGTATCAGGCTAATCTATTTCAGGAAGTTTGAAGCACCAGAGGGAGAGAGGAAAAATTAGAAGAATACTTGATCAGTCGGATTTATGAAATCATGTGCGTGAAAAGAAATTGGTTCTTAGACTAAACTATACATCACCTGATCTTTTCTCCGCACGTTTCTTCAAAAACTCATAACAGTCCTTTCTGGTTTCGTCCATATCACCGTTGGCATCCAGGATGGACTGTTCGATATAAAAAGTAAAACCAACTTTTTTATCAGTCACGGGCTTACGTCCGGAACGTGCCCGCGCCCCACCATGGGACTTTACTTTTTTGGCCGGTTTAGCTTTAGACATGGAATTGATGACAATACTTACTGAGAGTGTAACTACAGGACGAAATTATAAATTATAAATTATAAAAGCGAACAACATTCACAAAAAACACCTCTGAAAATGAATGCAATCGAACACAGCAAAAAGGAACCAAATGATACTGCAAACAATCTGAAGATGCTGAAGTCAGTTCCCGGTTACGAGAACCGAACTGAGGAGGAATTGCACAGGATATCCGAGAGCTTGAAGGAGCTCAGCCTGTTATTACGAATGATATCTTTGGATGGTGTTGCATCGGATCACGAATCCTGAAAATTTTCCGGCTATTTATGATAAAAGGATATCATGGAAAAACAAAATAAAGACCAGAACTTACCCGGATGGCTCAAGAAGTTTTCTGTCAAGAGCAAATCCATAAAAGAAATCGAGAATAACAGAGCTGTTATTTACAACCGATGTTCGACGGAACAACAGGACAGCCTCGACTGGCAGGATAACGTTTGTGTTAACTTATGTAATCAGATTAAGCTCGACCTCATAAAAACTTTTAATGCAAAAGAATCTGCAACTACGGATGACCGCATTGTATTCAATGAAATGCTTCAGTTTTGTTATAAGAATAAAATTGGAAACATCGTGGTTTATTCCTACGACCGATTTACACGGTCCGGGGATATCGGTTTACTAAAATCGCTGAGGGAAAAAGGTATCAAAGTACATGCAGCTACGCAAAGTGTAGATGACCAAACGCCCAGTGGCCGGCTCTCACAAAGTCTTTACCTGATGTTTGCGGAGATGGAAAATGAACAAAGGCGGGACCGAATCATAGAAGGGCAAATGAAGAAGTTACGTAAAGGCGAATGGATAGGTAAGCCCACGATTGGATACATCAAAGCATATGCAACAGGCAAGAAGGACAATGACCACGATAAGCCGCAGTGTTTTATCGGTCCGCAGGGAAGATTAATCCAGCAGGCATTCATGTGGAAGTACAATGAAAACCTGACGCATGAAGCCATCATACAGCGATTGATCCCAATGGGATTAACACTCACACCTCCGCTGCTCTCAAGAATATTCCGTAATCCCTTTTACTGTGGCTACATCACGCATTCCTTGCTGGATGATGGTGAAATCATAATAGGAAAGCACGAACCGCTCATTTCGGAGGAAGTATTTCTGGCTGTAAACGGGATTCTCAGTGGGAATAGGCAGGGATATACAAAGGTCAGTCGTGCCGGTGAGATGCCTTTCAAGACCACGGTAAAGTGTGGAAAATGCGGAAGGCCATTCACCGGTTATTTCCAGAAGGAGTATTTGTACTATAAGTGCCCGAATAAAGGTTGCTGTATCAACGTCAGCGAAAAGAAGCTCATGGAGCTGTTTGAAGCGTTACTGTCGTCCTATACTCTCGATAGGGAGTTGTTACCTGTAATTAAAAATAAACTGGCAGAAACGTATTGGACGCTTCACAAAGCTGACGCGGAACGAGTAAAGCCGATGAAAGATGAGTTAACTCGCCTTAAAAATGACCTGGAGAAAATGGAGTACAATCTGGCCACAGGCAATATCACTCCGGAATTATTCCAAAAGGTATCATCCGGCCACCACCAGAAGATACAAGATATTGAAGCAGAGCTTAAAAAGTACAGAAAAGACACTTCGAACTTCGAAAAACACCTCGATTCTGCCCTTGAATTGGCTTGTAATCTGTTGAAAATGTGGCAAATATCCAATTTCGAAGGCAAGGTGAGACTACAAAAACTCGTGTTTCCGGATGGTCTGGAGTATCAGGCGGAAAATCATGCACTTCGAACTATTTCGGTGAACCCGATTTTCCTTGAAATAGCTTCATATTCAATGAATTTGTCCGATGAAATAGGGGGTGAAAAATACTCAGAAAGTGAAAAATTGCGTCTGTTATATCTAAGGTTCTCCAGTTCGAACTTTTTCTTCGAAAATCTGCAGGAAATAGCTATGACAATAGAGGATGTAGAGAGACGGTATACTCCAATGCCGGAGTCGTTTTTCCCAGATTCAGCAGTCTCGATGACTGGCGCGACTCCATTGAACGACCATTTTTCCCCATCTAATATTACCTGCATTTTTGGTACTAATCCCGAAAACCCGAAATCGTATTCTGGGATTATGAACGAAATGCTTTTTACGGGGGCAACCGATAATAGAATAAGGCCATTTTAATGGTAGACATTCCAAAATCACTTTATAATGTGATTTAACCTCATTTACTTGCGTAATTTTTACCTAATATCTAACAAATCACATTATGTTGTGATTTTTGTTGGTTAATTGTCAAGATTGAATTAGTTTTGTACTTAAATCACATTATAATGTTAGTTAAACATCTTGGAGAAGCTATAAAAAATAGAAGGAAAGAGTTGGGTATTACTCAGCCACACCTAGCTGAAATAGCAAAGGTTAGTACTAACACGTTGTATAAATTAGAACGAGGGCAGGGCAATCCCTCATTAGAAGTGCTGAATAAATTAGCAGATGTTTTGGGATTGGAGCTGGTCCTTGAAGTGAAAAAAACATTGAGTAAATGAGAGCAGTGGAAGTATACCGCAACGGTACATTGGCCGGAATACTGACAGAGCAAGATCAACAAAGTTTTGTATTCAAGTACGATGACAATTATTTTAATGACGTAAACAAACCGGCCATCAGTTTAACCCTGCCAAAAACTCAAAAGGAATACAGCAGCAATTTTTTATTTCCGTTTTTCTTCAACTTGTTAAGTGAAGGAGTAAATAGAAAATTGCAAAGCACACAATTGAGAATTGATGAAGGAGATAATTTTGGTTTACTCATGGCAACAGCACAGTATGACACCATTGGAGCAGTAACCGTAAAACCAATAGAGGCACAATGAATTTAGATGAATTGAAATATTGTCCGGGAACTTTGGCTGAAGGGTTTGCAACATATAGCCCGAGCTGTCTGAGAAATCTGTTCAATGGGAAAAAAGTAAATCATGTTTTGCCGTATGATCCGCCCCAGTTAAGCGAAGAAGTCGCGGAGCAATTTATGGAAAACCGCAAACGTATTTCTATATCGGGCGTGCAGGAAAAATTAAGTTTGATTCTCGAAAAGAACCAACTGCGTTTAACAAAAGAGGGAGAACAGGGAACGTACATTCTAAAACCAATACCGAGAGATTTGAAGAAAGTTGACCAGGTTCCGGCAAACGAACACCTGACGATGCAAATAGCAAAACAGGTGTATGGTTTAAATACAGCCGAATGTGCAATGATATTCTTCAAGAATGGTTCTCCTGCATATATCACAAAACGATTTGATGTTAAAGAAGAAGGTGGTAAATGGGGCAAGGAAGATTTTGCAACGCTGGCCGGCAAAACAAAAGACAATGCCGGAGTCAATTTCAAATATGAATACAGTTATGAAGAAATTGGAATGCTGATACAAAAATATGTCCCGGCCTGGAGAGTGGAAATAGAAAAATACTTTTCGCTGATTGTGTTTAACTTCTTGTTTTCAAATGGTGATGCGCACTTGAAAAACTTCTCGTTGCTTGAGTCATCCAAAGGTGATTATTTGTTGAGCCCGGCGTATGATTTAATTAATACCAGGCTACACGTTGATGATTCCGACTTTGCTTTGGACAGAGGGTTATTCGCTGATCAATTCAAGAGTGAAGAATATAAAAAGAGTGGTCACCCATCTGCGAATGATTTTAAAGAATTTGCTAAAAGAGTAGGGGTTGCTGACAATCGGGTCGAAAAATTGTTGGATCCATTTCTACAAAAGCAACCTTTTATGGAGACATTGGTGAACCGTTCATTCTTGAATGATTCAAACAAGAGAGGATACCTGCTGATGTATAACACCAGGCGAAATTATTTATCGAAATAAATTTATCCGGACATGAATATCCTGCAGGTATGACGGGTCTCAGACCAATGTTTTATCTGTTCAACACGAGTGAAACCCAGAGTTTTTTTGAAATAAAAAATTAAATAAAACGGTTTAACCCGAATAACCAGAATCCTCAGAAAAATTAGCCTGAACCCAAAATCCGTTAGCCGTAATTGCCTGTAACATAGTAGCTATCAATATGATACTAGTCCCGTCCGGACCGCCAATAAGCTCTCGCAAGAGGGCTTTTTTTCTGCCCTCTCATTTTCATAAATAGCTGAATATCAATCTTAATTTCGCTCGTAGCGATTGCTAACCTTATTGCAGACAGGTTCACTCGAAAACAAAAAGAAAAAACTACAGACAGACTTGAAAATTAATTGGGTTGCGCCTGTAAAACATATTGCTGATAAAATAAACTTTTGCCTTTCAGCTCAGTGTATTTTAAAACATCAGCAGATGACAAATTGTACAGCAATTTGGCATCGTTGTACAGGGTGCCATAAAACGAACGATTCGAGCCGGTGACCGAATACAGATTGAATAAGAAAGAAGGCTCCAGCGATTGTAATTCAATTAAGGGATAATCGAGTTTATTAAACTTTTTCGCTGCTACAGTAATTCCTCCATAGGAAGAAGTACCCTGATCGATTCTATACTTAATTCTGTTATCCCACTTGCCATAACCGTTTGCGTTGGATAAATAATCTGCCTGAGTCACATAATTTGACAAAAATATGCCGTCACAATAATATACCATTGAATCCACAGCTCGCTGAGGGTAGGCATAATTCTTTCCCATCCAGCCTTCGTAAAAATAAAATTTGGCACCATACCGGTTGCACATTGCTTTCGTTAATCGCAAAAGAGAGAAGCATCCGGTATAATCAAGAGTAACCCAGGGTTCTTTTTCGGTCAGCGGCGCAACGAATGCAGTTAAATCAGGATAAGCGGTAAAAAAAGCATCCCAGGTCGCGATTTCAGTTGTTTCTCTGATATCACACGTAAGTAATTTTACTCCGTACACACTCACCGCCTTCCGGCAAAAAGCAGCGAACTGACTTCTCCCTGCAGGAGTAGCCATTGAATTACGGGCATAACAATTGAGCATGTTACCGCCCTTGTTTCTTAAATAGTCAAGAAGATTATTTTCGCTTGTGGCATTTCCGATTGTCAGGTAATTCGGATGTGTAATAAACCCGAATAACTCAGAAAGATCCTGATTATTCAGGCGTATGGGAGATTCAGGAATATCGGATGAAACAGAGGGCTCCGTGAGGATTTCTTCTTTTGTACATGAAGTGAAAAACAGTGAAAAGCTTACCAGTATTAATGCCGGAAATAAATTCAGTACCGAAGAATATTGCTTTTTAACCATTTATGCTTTATTTTAAGTGGGGTAGAATTATCAGATGATTGAGGTGCAAACAAGTTTAAATAAACCTGAACTATTTTGATTGTTGTAAAACTGAGGATTACCACCTAAGGGTCAGTCCATGATTCTACACGAACTGATACTACTCACTGGTGATTTTCTGCCGGTTTCCGCGTTCGCAATGATAGTAACATAATTGGGGTTTTAAATGAACTGATGAGTGGCTGGGTAAAAGGCGGGTTGGTATTTTGAATTTTGTAAGAAATGACAGTAAAAAAGTAAATGATGAACTTGCATATTCCGGACTGGAAATTCTTTGAGAGAAACGGCCCGAATGATCATACGGTGACCCATATTCCAATAGAAAACGGTTCATCTCCGAACCAGGCAGTCTACGACCCAACAACATCCTTCGCGCAAACTTCAAAATTCCAGACTCAATAAAACGATTTTACAACGAACATCCTGAAATTGAATCGGCTCTGTCAGAACCGAAAGAAATGCAAAAGCCCTTGAGATTCAAGGGCTTTTTTTTCTGATGGATTATTTGTCAGAATAATCCCGCGTTGAATAGCGTTTTTTTCCTGAACAGGACGGTTCTGCTGTCCGTCAACACCCTTTGTACTCTGTCGGTTTTCCTACGGAACTTAATCCTAAAAGTGCATCGGAGGTTGAAAAGACTTCACGGATGTGACCGAGTTCGGTATCGTTTTCGTTTTCCTGATCTCCTTCGATCAGGTGATCCGCAATGCGCAGTGCAACCGGAGCCTTTCGCTTGATTGTTTTACAAATTTTTTCCGCATCCTCTTTTTTAATCCCATTCCCGCTGAATTTATTTTCCAGGATGTCAGCGAGTGAATATTTCTCGAAGAAAAATGAAATCATCAGCCACTTTTCTGTCAGGTCTTTCTTTTCGATGTGATGAATCTCCAGCCGGTCGCTGAATAATTCCGTCATTTCATCGACGGTGATCACTTTGTCCACGAGACCTATTTCAAAGGCATCCTGCGCACTGAGCATGTTCCCGGTGTGAATGAGGTATTTGCTCAATGGACGGCCGATTTTTCGTGAGCATCGAAATGTACCGCCGAGACCGGGATAGATGCCAATGCCCGTTTCCGGAAATGCCATGCGCGCTTTGGGCAATGCAAAGATACTATCGGCACACAAGGCCAGTTCCAACCCCCCGCCAAGTGCAAGGCCGTTGATGACTGCGATAACTTTTTTCGGTGATTCATCTACCTTGCGAAAAACTTCCTGTCCATATCCGGTGAAGGATTCAATATCGCAGATCCTGTCGCCTTTAATTTTATTTACAAAGAATTTAATATCCGCACCGGCAACGAATGTTTTTCCCGAACCGGTAATATAAATTATTTTAATGCTACGATCTTTGCTGACTTCCGTGAATTTTGCATCGAACTGACGGATCACCTCTTCATTCAATGCATTCAAATCTTCCGGACGGTTCATGGTTATCACAGCGACACTTCCATTGATTTCCAGGTCGACATAATTCATTACCCAATATTTCTCTCCCACCGAATGCGGCATGGCGGAGCGGTACCGCAAGGTTATTTCTTCGGTCAATCGTCTCACTTCTTCTTCCCCGATCTGCCGCATCATTTCTACAGGACCCTGTTTCCATCGCAAACCTATACGTGCTCCGCGGTTGATGTCTACCGGCGAACACACCTTTTCATCCAACAGCTGGGCACTGACATAAAAAATGAGCCCCGTCAGGCGATCTGAAATCACTTTCCGAATTCCTGCATCGGCTGAAGGCTCGCCAGCTGTGTCCCAGTTTCTCCCCGAGTCAGCCTGTGCTTTCAGGCGATCACTGACCTTATACAAAGCACCAAAAACCTCAAGCGTTTTCTCTGCATGATAAGCTACCACTACTCCTGTTGCATTCATGAGTGCGAATGGTCCCATTCCAATACCGAACGTTTTCCTGCACACATCATCAATCGTTGGAATATCCGCCACTTCCTCATCGAAGATTTTTACAGCTTCATTCAACCAGGGAACAAAGAAACGGTTGACGACAAACCCGTAGGAATCTGCACAATAGATGGCATCCTTTCCGCTGCGGACAGAAAATAACTTAGCCGCATCCAATGTTGCAGCAGAAGTGTACTGCCCGGGAATAATTTCCACGAGCCGGTTCTTGGCTGCATGATAAAAATAATGCAAACCAATAAATCGCTCGGGGTAGCTCACGAAACGGCACAATTCATCGACAGAAAAAGAAGAAGTGTTGGTTGCTATGATCGCGTCATGGCTGAGGATCTGGCTCAATTTGATGAACAGCTCAGCCTTTGCGTTGAACTCTTCATAAATGGCTTCCACCACCAGGTCGCATGCTTTCAGTTCGTTCAGGTTGGCAGTCCCCGTGATACAGGAAAGTGTACGTTGCACCTGTTCCACCGAAAAGACTTTTTTTTCTATCCCTTCATCCAACGTGGCACGAATCCCGCTCATTCCTTTCTCCACAAAATCCATTTCGCGGTCGGCCAGGATTACTTTAAATCCTTCCTGAGCAAATTTCTGAGCAAGGGCAGCACCCATTTTGCCGGCGCCAACCACACCTACTTTGTCAATCTTTTTCATAGCCTGTGAATTAGTTGTTTTGCCATTCGGGTTTTCTCTTCTCAAGGAAGGAGTTGATTCCTTCATTGGCATCGTGAGTTTGCATCAGGTGATTCACGTAGAGTTGTTCTAATTGCGGCAGGAAATTGCTGAACAGATGGTTCAATTTCACCCTTACTGCACGCACCGCATAACGCAATGAAGAAGCACTTTTGGGCAGGATGTGCTGTTCAAGCCATTTGTCAACTTCTGCATTCATCGTATCCTTGTTTTCAAACAACTCGTTTACCAATCCGATGACTTTTGCTTCTTCACCGGTAATTATCCTGCCGGTGATCAACAAATCTTCCGCACGGGCATAGCCTATTTTCTCCGGCAGTAATATGGAAGCAGGAGGAGGAAAAACACCCAGTGAAATTTCTGGCTGGCCGAGTCTTGCCGATTTGTCTGCGAAAATAAAATTGCACATCAGGGCGAGCTCAAGCCCGCCCCCGAGGCATTGACCGGAAACTTTTGCGCCACAGGGTATTGCAAGGTCCCGGAGGATATAAAACAACCTGTGGAATTCACGAAGCATAGTAGATGCGAACTCCTTCCGGTGTTCTTCCACGCTTGCTCCAAAAGAAAAATGCTTTCCTGCACCTTCAAACAGGATGAACTTCAGGTCATCATTCGCATGAAAGGAACTGAGCAAATCGCTCAACTCATCCATCATGATGTGATCAAGGACATTGCCTTTATCATGATCCAGTTTGATGACTGCAACAGCATTGTCATAGTTGTAGACTACGTTTATTTTTTCCATGATTGTATATTTTTCATTCCGATGGAACGGGTGTTTTCTTATTCAATCAACTGTTGATATGCTGAAACTGCGGAGATATTTTCCGGATCATTTCATCATTCCATTCATTTCCTTCAGCGAGGAGCTGACGCATGAGAATAAAATCCACCTCGCGGTTCTCCTTCGGGCCTTCGTTGAACGCGCGGAAACCGGCTTTCGCTTCTGTCATCATATTCAGGGCCAGCCACTCGCGGTTCGCTTCTTTATTTTTATCCCAATGCTCCAATTTTTTCTGACGCACAGCATTCACAGTCTTCATGGTACAATTCGGGAAGGTGTACAGTAATTTTGATACCAGGTTGTTTACACTTTCATCCAGGAGTGTAAGGTCCAGAACACCCCGGGCGACAAGTTCTTTCGCCTTTACCAAAGCTTCTCCTTTTCTCGGTGTACCAAAACTGAATTTACCGTATTCGTCCGTCCAGGTATCTGTATTCACCAGGGGATTGGCAATAAATTTTCCCTCCACTTTCAGGGCCGGAACAAGATCTGTAATAAGACCAAAATGATATGCCTGGTGCGCTGTCCACTGCTCACAAAGCGTGAGGGAACTCATAGCACGCTCCACACCAACGTAGAGGTGAAGGAAATCCGTTGCGCCGCCTACGGGAGCACTGCCATGTTTAGGGCCCGCCTGGCCGAAGCGTGCAAAATCCTGAGCGATGGTAAAATCGCAGGCCATTCCAATTTCTTGTCCCCCGGCGATACGCATTCCATTCACCCTGTTAATGACCGGCTTTTCACACAACAGGATGGCGGTCACCATGTCGTTGAAGAGCCGCATGTACTGGCTGTATTCCTGCGGGTTGTTCGCATAATACTCTGCATACTCCCGGGTATTGCCTCCGGTACAGAATGCCTTATCCCCCACTGCGGTAAAAACAACAGCAACCACACTTCTGTCATTTGAAGCTTCGCGAAAAGCAAGGATGACTTCTTTTACCGCGGCAGTGGTATAGGAATTAAATTGTTTCGGGTTATTCAACCATATCCATGCGTTGTACAATCCGGGGATTGGTTTTCCGCTTTTATCAAGGCACGGGTGTTTTTCAAAAATAATTTCTTTGAAATCAATTTCAATCAGGTTGTGACTGTGCAGTGTTTTCATATTCCGGGTGATTAATTAGTGAAATCGGGTATCAATACCGATCGTTTGGTGTATTTGTGTTCAAGCGTATTTTTAAAAACCTCATTGATTTTTGACATCGGGAATGTCTGGACAAATGGGCCGATACTCAGCTTTCCGAGCGCGACCAGCTGCAAGACTTCCGGGTACAGCTCCGGTTTACATCCCCATGTTCCTACCAATTTCGCATCGAATGCCATCAGGTTGCTCAGCCTCACCTCAACTTTCTCCATGGTGAAACCGACAATGGATAAAGTGGAAGCAAATGAAATAAGGTTGAATGCAAGTTCCTGACCACCTTTTGTTCCTGACATTTCAAATATCTTCCAGCAATACGGCGAAGCTTTCAGGTTCCTGGCAATTGCTTTCACCTGGTCTTTAATTGTTTTTGCATCCATTCCTTTTATACACAGCACAGCATCCATATTGTTTTGCTGAGCAATTGCGAGTTTATCCTCGCTGATATCGAGAGCAAGGACTTTCGCGCCGGAAATCTTTGCAAGCAAAGCTGCGTATATCCCAACACCTCCCACACCGATCACGATTGCGAAATCATCCTTTTCGATTTCCGCTTTTTTGATCACCTGGTAGGGGGTGGAAACAGCATCCGCAATTACAGCGAGTTGTTCCAGCGAATACATCTTCAGCACACCATCCGGCACTTCACATAAATATTTTGATGGCACTTTAATATGACTGGCAAAACCACCATCGAAATCATTCCCTGGCATTAGCTGATTGCGGCAAATGTTACTTCGGCCACGCTTGCACAATTCGCATTCGCCACAGGGAAGTACGGCCGGGATAATCACTTTTTTATTTATCCAGTTTTGCGGACCGGCGATG
>DAORHY010000024.1:0-19970 GCA_035438225.1 Bacteroidia bacterium | reverse complement strand
AAAACCAAAAAAGAGGAGAATACAGGTTTTGTGCCGGAGAGTATGCGACCTGAACAATGGAAAATGACAATTTTGTATTTCCTTGGCGGGAGCTGTCTTCTGGGGTATTTTTTCGAAAACTTTACGAATGCCTCACTGCCCTGGCTTGATTCATCATTGACCATGGCGAGCCTCATTGCCCAATGGATGATCGCTAAAAAGAAAATTGAAAACTGGGTTCTCTGGATCATTGCTGATAGTGTTTACATTCCTTTATTTTTACTAAAGAACTTACCCTTGACTGCACTTCTATATCTTTTATTTCTGCTGATGGCTGTGATGGGGTTGCTCAAATGGAGAAAATTAATGCCGGTTAAAACACCATGAAAAATTCAATCATCAGAATCGCATTGCTGGGCCCTGAATCAACCGGAAAAACTACTCTGGCATTGCAACTGGCAGCACATTATCAGACTGTTTGGGTACCCGAATATTCCAGGGAATACATGGAAGTACTCGGCAGAAAATATACCCGCGAAGATATTCTCATCACGCTGCGGGAACAATGCAGGCAGGAGGACCTTGCGATGGAAAAAGCAAACACCCTGCTGTTTGCAGACACTGATCCCATCATCGCTAAAGTGTGGATGGAAGATGTCTTTCAGGAGACCCCTGAAGAAATTCAGCAAATTATTGAGGAAAGGAAATACGATTTATACTTATTACTCACGCCGGACCTGCCCTTTGTTGTCGATCCTGTCCGCGAAAACCCCGAACGACGGGAGTATTTATTCAGGTGGTATAAAAAGGAATTGGAAGAAAGACATTTCTGCTACTCCGTAATTTCCGGCGAAGGTGCAATGCGCCTGGAAAATGCAAAGCGTGCTGTCGAAAATTTTCTGAGGGATCAACGAAAAACATAGCGCACGGTTACGCCGAAATCAATCCACTCCGGACCCGGATTGTAAAACTCGTAATACGGAACTACATCGATTCCAATTGTGAAGGGTGCTATTTTTTTCACCTGGTATTCTATCTGAATTGTTGCATCAACGCCAGCAGAAATAACACTTTTCTCATAATAAATAGGTTCACCGTTTCTGCGCTTGTAATACCCTTGTTTATTGTACGGGAAATACGCACCGTGCAATCCTCCGCCATAAATAAAGTCCAGTGGTATCTGAACAATTGGCATCTTGAACGGCATTTGCTTGATCAGCATCGCCTTTATGGTGTACCCTTTGGAAGCGATATTGGTGTAATAGCCGTCCAGCAACAGTCCGGTTGAATTATCCGTATTAAAAAACGATTTTATCGTGACTCCCGTGTTGAATTTCCCTGCCCGCACACCTACACCGAACACATACAGTTGTGCATTCGCCACAGAAAAGATCACCATGAAAACGATGAACAGGATAAATTTTTTCATAGCATTCCAAGCTTAAGCAGCACAAGTTAATTATTTACATTAAAAAGCAAGATTCTGCCATAAGAATTTTTAAAAAAAAATCGGTGCATGATTATTTTGATACTTTTGCAGGATCAAACTGGGGTGCTCCTGTTCTACGGGGCTGAGATTATACCCATCGAACCTGTTCAGGGTAATGCCTGCGAAGGGAACGAGGTAAACAAATGATAGCACGTTCACACCCCGGGGTGCGTGCATTGTTCATCCTTAATTAAAAGAAATGAAATTCATGCTGCATGCGGAACATGGGTTCCGGTACCTGCTGTCACTGTTGCTGACAGTTTCCATTGCATCCGTATCCGCACAAAATAAAATCAGCGGAAGAATCGTCGACGATGAAAACGGACAACCTGTGCCCGGCGCTGTCATTCATCTGGAGGGAACCTTTTTTACACTTTTAAGCAATGAAGAAGGAAAATTTATTTTTTCGGATTTTAAGCCGCAAGAAGCCGAACTGATCATCTCCCATATTTCGTACGAAAAATTACACGTCCGTACTCAGACACCGGATACTGCAATCGTCATTCGACTGCACATCAAAAATCATTTGTCGGAAGAAGTCACAATCACGGCAAGCCGAATGGATCAGCGAAATGGATTTGCTTACACGTTGCAGGATAAAACAGAACTGGAGAAACGAAACCTTGGACAGGATCTCCCTTTCCTGCTCAACCTCACACCCTCCCTGGTTGTGACTTCCGATGCAGGCAATGCGGTCGGCTATACGGGCCTGCGTATCCGTGGGAGCGATGCCAGCCGCATCAATGTCACACTCAATGGAATTCCGGTGAACGATCCCGAATCTCACCAGCTGTACTGGGTGGATCTTCCCGATCTCGCTTCCTCTTCAGAAAACATACAGGTACAACGCGGAGTCGGAACCTCTACCAACGGATCCGGGGCCTTTGGCGGCAGTGTAAATATTCAAACGGGCGCGATGCAAACGAATGCATTTGCGCAACTCAATTCTTCCGGCGGATCTTTCAATACCTTTAAAAACACCTTGTCCTTCGGAACAGGTTTAATCGAAAATAAGTTCTCACTTGACGGACGCGTATCCAAAATTAATTCCGGCGGCTACGTCGACAGGGCGAATAGTCAACTCCTCTCACTCTATTTATCCGGAGGGTACTATGGCAGGAAAAGTTCGTTGCGCGGAATCATCATTTCGGGAAATGAAAAAACTTACCAGGCCTGGTATGGAACTCCGGAAGACTCACTGGCCACGCACCGGACTTTCAACCCGGCAGGAATGTACATCGATGCGAACGGAAACATTGCCTACTATGACAATCAGACCGACAATTATCGCCAGGACAACTATCAAATCCAACATGCTGTTGCACTGAGCTCCTCATTTACGCTCAACTCAGCCGTCCACTACACCAAAGGAAAAGGTTATTATGAAGAATACAGTGTTGGCGATAAATTTTCAAAATACGGCTTGCCCGATTTGTACAGGCCGACTGACACCCTCAGTGCATCGGATTTCATCCGCCGGCGCTGGCTGGATAATAATTTTTATGGGTTGAAAACGGATTTGCATTTCGAAAAAGAAAAATGGATGGCTGTATTCGGATTGTATGCGAACGAATACGACGGGGAACATTTCGGGGAAGTGATTTGGGCGAAAGACGGATCCGTACCGAATGGAAAACTCAGATACTATGGCGACGATGCAGTAAAAAAAGAATACAGCGGATTTCTGAAAATCGGATATGCGCTTGACAACGGTGTCTACTTTTATGCAGACCTGCAGTCACGCACTGTTTTGTATGAGTTCATCGGGTACAATCGTGATGGCAAAACCTTGCCGCAAAAATCAACATCCCATTTTTTCAATCCAAAAGCAGGCATCTCGTGGCAACTAAATGAAAAACAGCAACTCTATTTGTCTGCTGGTGCTGCCCACAAAGAACCTGTTCGTGATGACTTTGTAAATTCCTCTCCCGACAGCCGGCCGAAATCGGAAGCAATGATCGATGTGGAAGCAGGATACCGTTTCAGCAGGAAAGATTTTTTCCTTTCAGCGAATCTGTACCAGATGACCTATACTCACCAGCTGATCCTGACCGGCAAAATCAATGATGTCGGAGAATACACACGCCAGAATGTCCCTGAAAGTTATAGAGAAGGAATAGAACTGGAAGGTGCATGGGTGGTGAACAAAAAACTGAAACTATCCGCCAATGCAACATTCAGCAAAAACAAAATCAGGCATTTCGATGAATTCATCGACAACTACAACGATTACACGCAGGTAAAAACAGGATACGACAACACTGATATTTCCTTTTCGCCGTCCATCATCGCAGCCGGAATCATCACCTGGACACCTGTTAAAAATCTTGAATTCGAACTCACCGGAAAACATGTTGGTGAACAATATCTTGACAACACCATGAACAGGTACCGAAAACTGAACGCTTACCTGTTGAATGACGCAAGGATATCCTGGACTCTCAAGTTAAAAGGAATTCATGAAATCGGATTTACGCTTGCCGTGAACAATTTGTTTGACCAAAAGTATTCTTCGAATGGGTACACCTACAGCTATATCTATGGCACTGCTTTATCCACGTATAACTACTACTATCCACAGGCCGGAACAACCGTGATGTTTGGTGTGAAAGTCAGAGTGTAAAAAAGGGAGAGAATGACATGAAGTGAATGAAGAATAGGAATTCATTCCCAGTACCAGAACAACGAAAGAATAACAACCAACAACTAATTCTTACATGCACAACTCGGTGACATAAAAATCTTCGCCGTTTTCACAACCAGCGAATCAATGCGAGCTTGTTGTTCATCCGAAAAAAGAATCCCTCGTAACTCGAGAACTTTCAGATTGCTAAGGTTAGCAATTTCATCGGGGACATCAGCGAGTTCATTGTCCCACAGTTCGAGTACTTCAAGCTTCTGCAATTTTCCGATACTTGCAGGCAAAGACTCCAGGATGTTTCTGTTGAGCCCGAGGTAAACAAGATTAGACAATTCACCGATTTCTTCCGGAAGCGAATCAAGTTTGTTGTTGGAAAGATTCAGGCGCTCCAACAGCCTGAGTTGTCCGATTTCTTCAGGCAGAGAAGCCAGCCGGTTTTTGCTAAGGTCGAGTTCACGAAGATTGTGAAACAGCAGAATATCGGCAGGAAAGGTATCGAGACGCGACTTACTAAGATTTAACCGGTAGACAGCCTCCGGATTCAGTCTTGCCTCCTTCAGATTGCGATAGATGTAATTCGAATCCCTTACAACAGCATTCCCTTCCTGGGCACTGGTATTCAGAACCAGGGCAATGAGGCAAAAAAGACTCAGAATGAAGTTTTTCGGTAAAAACAAGGAGGTAGCTTTATTCTTAGAAAAACGTCAGGAAAGCAATTTTGTTGCATTCCGGAGATCTTCCTTCATCTTTTCCTTTAACTGATCAAGATTTTCAAAATGCATGTCACCCCGGATACGGGTTTTCATATACACTGTGATGGTTTTCCCATAAATATCCTTATCAAAATCAAGGATATTTACTTCAGAAGTGTGTTTTTTACCGTCTAGGGTGGGTCGCGTACCGAGGTAAAGCATACCCTTGTGCACTTCCCTGTCTATTTCTACCAACACGGCATAAATTCCATCATCCGGAATCAATTTATACGATTCCTGAATTTTAATATTCGCTGTCGGGAAGCCGAGACTGGTGCCGATCCGGTCGCCCTTCACAACCTCTCCGCGAAGTGTGAAATCATGACCCAGTAATTTGTTGGCAGAAGCCACATCACCGACCAACAGGGCATTCCGGATTTTGGTTGAACTGACGGCGACTTCGTCGATCACTTGCCTCGAAATTTCCTCCAGCCTGAATCCATACACCAATGCCATCTCCTCCAGTTCTTTGTAAGAACCTTCCCGGTTCCTCCCGAAATGATGATCATAACCAATCACAAGAGTCTTCATTCCCATTTTGCCCAGCAACAGGTCCCTCACGAATTCAGTAGCGGAAATTCTTGAAAATTCCTTGTTGAAGGGCTGGATGATAAGGTGGTTAATTCCGTTTTTTTCAAGCAGTAGCTTCCTCTCTTCCATGGTTGTAATGAGCTTTAAATCATTATCATCCGGTTGGAGAACCATCCTGGGATGCGGGAAAAAAGTGAGTAAAACCGTCTCCCCTTTTGTCTCCTTTGCAACCTCATTCAGGCGTTGAATGATTTTAATATGGCCTGCATGAACACCATCAAAAGTGCCAATGGTCACGATTGCATTCTCTAAACCCGGGAACTCGTCAACTGAAGAATAGACTTTCAAAACATCAGAAATCAGGAAGCAAAAATAAGATTCCCCCGGAAACAACATCTATGTAAAATTTAAAGCCTCTTTCGGCTTTCTTTTCTATTTTCATTCCAATGGTCAATCCGGCTGAGTATGACCGGTGACGTTTCGTGGTTATTTTGAAATGTTTAATTTCGCCCTCCATTTTTAACTCAACACATATTATGTCTGGAAATAAAATTACAATGTCGGGGGGAAAACTATCGGTTCCCGATCAACCCATTATTCCGTTTATTGAAGGCGATGGCACCGGTCCTGATATCTGGCGTGCATCTGTCCGGGTGCTGGATGCGGCAGTAGAAAAAGCGTATGGCGGAAAAAAGAAGATTGAATGGAAAGAAGTGCTCGCCGGCGAGAAATCCTTTAAGAAAACCGGCAACTGGCTACCGGATGAAACTTTAGACGCCTTCAAAGAATACCTCGTTGGGATCAAGGGCCCGTTGACGACTCCTGTAGGCGGTGGTATACGTTCCCTGAATGTGGCCTTGCGCCAGATTCTCGATTTGTATGTATGCTTGCGACCGGTGCGCTGGTTTGAAGGTGTTCCTTCTCCTGTAAAAAATCCCGGTGCTGTTGACATGGTGATCTTCCGTGAAAACACAGAAGACATCTATGCCGGCATTGAATTCGTCGCAGGTTCTCCGGAAGCACAAAAGGTGCTTGATTTTATCGCGAAAGAATTCCCGAAAGATTTTAATAAAATTCGTTTCGGTACGGAAGAAAAAGGCAAAGGATTTCTACAGGCCTCAGGCTCTTCAGAAGCGGCGCCGGTTTCAGTGGGTATCGGTATTAAACCGGTTTCAAAAATAGGCTCCGAACGGCTGATTGCGTCAGCAATCGATTATGCTATCATACACAAAAAGAAATCCGTCACGATTGTTCACAAAGGGAACATCATGAAATATACGGAAGGTGCATTCCGCGATTGGGGATATGCTGTAGCCGAACAACACTATGGCGATAAGGTGTATACCTGGGCCACCTGGGAGAAAACGAAAAAAGAAAAGGGTGAAGCTGCCGCCAACGAAGAACAAAAAGCTGCTCTTGCCGCCGGTAAAATTCTGGTGAAGGACTCCATTGCCGATATCACCCTGCAACAGGTCCTGACACGCCCGGAAGATTTTGATGTAATCGCAACACTCAATCTGAACGGTGATTACCTGAGCGATGCACTTGCTGCACAAGTCGGCGGAATTGGAATTGCTCCGGGTGCCAACATCAACTATGTTACAGGACATGCAATCTTTGAAGCAACGCATGGAACGGCTCCAAAATATGCCGACCAGGACAAAGTGAATCCGGGATCAGTAATTCTCTCCGGCGCCATGATGCTTGAGCATCTTGGCTGGATCGAAGCAGCAACCCTCATTTACAAAAGCATGGAAAAGAGTATCGCAAAGAAACGCGTGACCTATGATTTCGAACGCCAGATGCAGGGAGCTACACTCCTGAAGTGCTCGGAATTCGGAAATGAGCTCATTGCTAATATGTAATTTCCGCTGTCTGCTAAACCAAAAGCCTCGCTGATGCGGGGCTTTTTTTTTGAAAACGGTGGGTGAGTGAAGGGTGATGATCCAGCCATCGCATACAATCCCGACACCGACAACCCATCGCCCGGTCGACTACCGCTCCTTCATCAACATACCGAAACTGGAAACTCGAGTCCGGGAACCGTCGTGATATTAACTGAATTTCCTTAATTTGTGCCAAGTCAAAAAATCGAGATGCCGCTGATCGGAGCCCTAATAAAACAAGGATTGAAACTGGGAACCAGGGTTAAACTCCGGGACTATACACCAATTCAATACCAGCGTAAAGAATTGCGGAAGTTGTTGCACAAAGCAGAGAACACAGCATTCGGGAATTGCTATGGTTTTGAAAAAATGCTTGGCTCACGGAATTTTGTCCGGGCTTTCCAGCAGGAAGTCCCGGTTTTCAATTACAACTCGATTTTTCAAAACTGGTGGCATCGCTGCCTGGCTGAAGAAGAAAACGTATGCTGGCCCGGACACGTAAATTATTTTGCCCTCAGTTCCGGCACTTCAGAATCCGCGAGTAAACACATCCCCGTGACCAATGACATGGTAAAATCTTTGCGTAAAGCAAGCATTCGTCAAATTCTCACACTGAGTAAATACGACCTGCCGGCATCCTTCTTTGAAAAAGGAATTCTATGGCTGGGAGGTTCGACACAACTCAATCGTCATGGTGGTTATTATGAAGGTGATGTCAGTGGAATCTCAGCCCGTCGTGTCCCTATCTGGTTCCAACAGTATTACAAACCGGGTAAAAAAATATCAAAGGAAAAAGACTGGAACATCAAACTCGAAGAGATAACAAAGCAAGCCGAAAAGTGGGACATTGGAATTATCACCGGCGTTCCTTCCTGGGTGCAGTTACTCATGGAGAAAGTGATTGAACGTTATAAACTTGGTAGTATCCACGATATCTGGCCGAATCTTCAGGTAGTTGCCCACGGTGGCGTTTCATTTGAACCCTACCGCAGAAGCTTCGAACGCTTTTTTTCGAAGCCTGTCCATTTCATTGAAATGTATCCGGCTTCGGAAGGATTCATCGCATTCCAGGCGGAACCCAATGTACGTCACATGAAACTCATCCTGAACAACGGTATGTTTTATGAGTTTGTCCCATTCAATGATGAGAACTTTGATCACAACGGAGACATCATCGCCAACCCACAGACGCTCCTTGTGAATGAAATTAAAGAAGGAGTGGATTATGCACTCCTGCTGAGTACCTGTGCAGGTGCATGGAGGTACATGATCGGTGACGTCATTCGTTTTGTGCACAAGGAGAACTGTGAAATTGTGATCAGCGGACGCACCAAGCATTTCCTCAGCCTTGTTGGCGAACACCTGAGTGTCGACAATATGAACAAAGCTGTTGAATATGTTGCCGAAGAATTGAATGTGGAAATTCCAGAATTCACAGTGGCTGGAATTCCCTACGAAGGTTCTTTCGCGCATCACTGGTTCCTGGGTGTCAATGGAAACCTGGACCGTACAAAAGCAAAAGAACTGCTCGACAAGAAACTAAAAGAACTGAATGATGATTATGCTGTTGAACGGATCTCCGCATTAAAAGAAGTGATCGTGGATACTCTTCCGGCTATTAAATTCTACAATTACATGAGCAACAATGGACGCCTCGGCGGACAAAATAAATTTCCCCGTGTGATTAAAGCTTCACAACTTGAAGAATGGAAACACTATATTTCAAAGTAATTGATTGTAAAAAATAACAAAACAACCAGCTATCCGCAATTCTACTTTGAAATAATACCAAAAACATAATCACAAGGGATCAAACGCAAGACCCAAAATCCGTATTTATAAAAATGTTTGAACCAATATTCAGCGGATTCACCTTTGGACTATTGCTGGCAGTGATGTTAGGCCCTGTTTTCTTTGCTTTGTTACAAACCAGTTTACACGAAGGATTTAAAGCGGGTGTTCACATGGCATTGGGAGTGTTTATCAGCGATGCGATTGTCATTTCCGTTTGTTACTTTTTTGCCGCTCAACTCAACCTGATGGAACAAAACAAGGCAGTAATGGGTTGGGTCGGCGGCATTCTGCTTATCGGATTCGGAATTATCAACTTCATCAAGAAAATAAAGGTTAAAGAAGTTGACGATGACAAAAAAACCGTCCACGCCAAATTCATGTTACAGGGATTTCTGTTGAACATCATGAATCCTGCTGTCCTTCTTTTCTGGCTGAGTGTGATCAGCATGGTGAGTGTGAGAGAATACAAAACCTCCCAACAGTCTGCTTTTTTCGCTTCGGTCCTGCTGACTGTCCTGGGAACAGATTTGTTGAAATCTTTCGTCTCCCATCGCATTAAAAATCTTTTAAAAGCTAACGTTATCCTCTGGGTAAACCGGGTTATCGGTTGCGCTTTGATTGGATTCGGAGTGCACATGATCTGGAAGGTGATCTGAATTTCGGTCAGAAATACAAAAGCCGGATCCAACGTTTCTTTCGCTCCATTGAATCTTTCTTTAAAACCGCTGAGTTATCCTGTTTTCAATTTTTTAGGATCGATTAATTTTTGAGAATAATTTCCTGTCCTCGCTTCTTCACTGTGCGGTTTATCAGTCATTTTACTGACCCCTATCATGAAATTTGATTCATGTTGACATTAACTTTAATGGAGAATTTTTTTGTAAATAATTAAAAACTGACCATGAAAAATTTAACTTTTTTAAACAGAGTATTGGTTAAATCCGCCCTGATGTCGGCAGTCCTTTTCCCTTTGAATACAAATGCGCAACAGGCCGGCACCCTTGATTCCACATTTGGAAATAACGGAGTAGTCTATTGTTTGCCAGGCTATCCTTCCGATGTCTATCCTACCAGTATCATGGATGCTCAACACAGGATGGTCACCTTGTATTATCCCCCGGACTTTTCCGGTCTGTACCTGATGAGAAACTTAACAAATGGATCGCCGGATAGCTCTTTTGGTAACCACGGTCAGGTGATCCTGAACATCGGCATTCCGCTTTATCCCGGGAGTCTGATAGAACAGGACGACAGTCTGCTGCTGATTTGCGGTTTAACAGAAGATAGTGCCAGCGACCTGCTCGTGGCGAGATTCCGGCAAGACGGAAGTATCGACTCCACATTCGGCAACCAGGGTTTAGTCATTCTGGACCTCGGACAAGATGAAGGTCTGATTGCAATGGCTTTGCAGCCCGACAGGAAGATTTTATTAACCGGGGCGTCCGGCCTGAACATGAATTACGATGCGGTACTCCTGCGTCTTTTACCGGATGGCACTCCAGACAGCTCGTTTGGTTCAGCAGGAATTACGTTGACAGATTTAGGCAATAATCCGACCTACGATTTGGATCAGGGAATGAAAATAACCCTGCAACAAGATGGCAGGATTGTGGTTTTAGGATATAGTGCTACCGGTGGTTGGGGCAGCGTCAGCCGTACTGCTATCCTCCGGTACGAAATAAATGGAGCATTGGATACGTCCTTTGCAAACCAGGGAATATTAATTGACTCTGTTTCCTATACACCTGACTACAGAGACATTGCACTGCAAGACGGTGGCCCGATCCTCATTGCAGGACAGGAAGGTGATATGTTTGGGGTCAACAAGTTTATATCATTAAAACAATATACTCAAGACGGTCTACCAGATTCATCATTTGCCGATAATGGCAAATATTTATTTAATGGAATTTATGGGGGAAGGTATTTTAACGCTGTGCAGATCCAACCTGACTATAAAATACTGGCAACCGGGACCTGGGAAGATAGTTTATTGTTAATGCGTTTCACAAAAAACGGCAGACCCGATTCTACTTTTGGAACAAGCGGCCTTGCAATTAATCAACTGAACTATACCTATGCTTCCGGCAATAAAATATATCTCGACCCCAATACTACTGTGTATGTCCTTGGTACAACCGGAAATTACGGAGACTCGTTGCATGTATTTATTTCCCGGTATCACAATGACATTATCTCAGGGTTTGTTCACGAAATGAAGGAAGACATTTTTGACATGCGTATTCATCCGAACCCGGCTACGAATCAATTCACCCTCACATTCGCTGATCACATCCTTCAGGCACAGATATCGCTTTCTGATATCACCGGTAAACTAATGGTCAACACAAGCGTTACAGAAGCGCAGAAAATTGTAATTAACAGACAGGTTTTCCCGGACGGTGTTTATGTATTGCGGATTCAAACCCCGGCCAGAGCAGCAATAAGAAAACTAATTGTTTCAAAATAATTCAAAAACACAGAGCCATGAAAACATTCATTTCAATCCTTGTTTTTGCTCTCTGTACTCGGTATACAAATGGGCAATGGCAGCAAACGAACGGACCTGTTGGCGTAGCTGTGGGTCGTTTTGCCAATAATGGATCAACCGTCTTTACAGGGACCAGTGCCGGCGTTTTCTTCACGACAAATAATGGAAACACATGGATGCCTGCCAACACCGGATTACAGGGATATACTCCTTCTTCTTTTGTTTTCTGCGGATCAAATATTTTTGCAAGCGTAGCTGGAATTGGTGTGTACATTTCTTCCAACAACGGAAGCACTTGGAATGCGACCAGCACCACAGGATTGACCGACCTGGATATATCAGACCTTGCCGTTATTGGATTCAGCATTTTTGCAGGCACCGATGGCGGAGTATTCCGTTCTGACAACAATGGGAGCAGCTGGACTACCGTGAATTCCGGCCTTTTGGATACTTATATTCTGAAACTCGCAGCCAAGGGGTCAAGTCTTTATGCCAGTACTTTAAGCGGAGTATACAGATCGGACAGTAACGGAACAACCTGGACTTTCGCAAATGCAGGATTGGGTTACAATGCTGTAAATTCATTTGCCTTTAACGGATCCGCAATGTATGCAGGGACCTATTATGGAGGAGTTTTTTTATCCACCAACAATGGAAATAACTGGACACCTGTTAATACAGGATTGATAAATCTTGATGTACGGTGTCTGGCGACACACGGAACAAATGTATATGCCGGTACGGATGGTGGAGGCATATTTGTCTCCACGAATGGGGGTAACAGTTGGCACCAGGCAAATACAGGATTGTATAATTTTAATACATCCTCGATTGTAATCCTTGACACAAATGCAATTGCAGGAACGAGCATGGGAGCTTTTGTTACGAGTAACAATGGAATTAGCTGGTCTCCTGCAAATACAGGATTCCCGATCAACGCCAATGTCAATGCAATGACCATCAGCGGCACGAACATATATGCAGCAACAATTGACGGTATATTCGTTTCTGCTGACAACGGAATCAATTGGAATCCCGTTCTTGCATCTTCCGGGTCTTCTCTGGGAGATTTTCGGGCATTAACAACAATCGGATCCATTCTTGTCACCGGAGCTTTCTGGAGAGGAGTTGGTGTCTCTCCGGACAATGGGAACAGTTGGTCTGTTGTCAGTAGCCCGAATTATATCATTTCGTTGGCTTCCAATGGCACAACCCTTTTTGCCGGAACCAGCAGTATCTATGATCCGGGTGGAGTGTATATTTCCGGCGACACAGGAAGGAGCTGGACAAATGCGAGTACCGGGTTGCCGTCCTACATCATGCCCAATGCATTTGCATTCAACGGAGGAACAATGTTTCTGGGAACAGACAGTGGTGTATTTGCCTCCACAAACAACGGAAGCAATTGGACAGCGGCAAACCAGGGATTGACGAATTTAGCTGTCAAATCAATCGCAGTGAATGGCACAAATCTTTTTGCCGGAACTCATGGTGACGGGATATTTATATCCACGAATAACGGAACCAGCTGGTCTCCTGCAAATACGGGCCTGGCAAACTTCAATGTCACAGCACTGACCACGAGTAATACAATCATCTTTGCAGGTACTGAGGGAGGGATATTTGTATCTACAAATAACGGGAGTAACTGGACTGATGTCAGTGCAGGATTATCAAACCCCGCAGTCCGTTCATTTGCGTTGAACGGAACAATCCTCTTCGCAGGCAATTCGGAATCCGGAATATGGAAACGTCCACTTTCGGAGTTGACAGCCGTAGGTGTGTATCCAAATGACAATGGATTTTCAATTTACCCGAACCCTGCAACTGGCATTCTGATGATCAGCTCTCCGCTTTTATCGAATGCAAATACCATCCTCACCATCACCGATACGAATGGAAAAATAATTTACTCATCACTTACATCACCAACGGAGAAATTAGAAATGAACACTAGTTCAATGGCAGCGGGAATGTATTTCATACAAATCCAAACTGCAGGCAGGACAGAAACAAGAAAATTTATTATTATTAATTAGTTTCAAGAGCTACAAATCATGAAACATTTAATTCCATTCATACTATTGACCGTGTGCGTTTTTAGATCAAATGCGCAATGGCAGCAAACCAGTGGACCGGGCGGGGGATACATTCGTTCGATGGCAACAAATGGTACACACATTTTTGCCGCCACAGAGGGAGCAGGGGTTTATATTTCAACGAATAATGGAGATAGCTGGACTCCTGCAAACACAGGGCTGGACGACAATACCGTCAATGCATTTACTATCAATGGCAACACCATTTTTGCCGGAACAAACGCCGGAGTATTTTTATCAACGAATAACGGAGGCAACTGGAATGCTGTAAACAACGGCCTTACCAATCATTTTATCTATGCATTGGCAAGTAACGGATCCGACATCTTTGCAGGAACCTGGGGAAGTGGAATCTATGTGTCGACAAACAATGGAAATAGTTGGTCACAGGTAAATGCAGGTTTAACGGACACCAATATTACTTCATTAACAATAAACGGATCCAACATTTTTGCTGGAGCTGCCGGAGGAGTATTCCTGTCCACAAATCATGGCGCCCATTGGACAATTGTAAACAATGGTTTGACAGCAAATGGTATCACCTCGCTTGTTAACAGTGGAACTAACATAGTTGCCGGAACAGATGGCGGCGGAGTGTTTTTGTCAACGGATACCGGCAGTCATTGGACGGCAATAAACAACGGCTTATCCTTACCGGCTGTTTATTCATTGGCGACCGATGGCACAAAACTGATTGCCGGAGTTTGGGACGGTTTCATGGGAGCGGTAACTGGCGTGTGTATTTCCATTGACAACGGAAGCACCTGGACGGATGTGAGCGCGGGCTTGAACCCTTCTCAGGTTCGTTCTGTTGCTATCAGCGGCACGAACTTTTTCGCAGGAACCACTGGAGGTGGAGTGTATTTATCAAATACTAACGGAAACAACTGGACAGCAAAGAATACCGGGTTGGCCGGAGGGATTGTCAGTGATCTGATTTTTAGCGGAACAAATTTATTTGTTGGAACAGCTTATTGCGGAGTCTCTTTTACACCCGATAACGGAAACACCTGGGTCTCCGCAAATACTGGATTGCCTCCCAATCTTACTGTCAGTGCTTTTGCTGTGAGTGGGGCAAATATCTTTGCCGGCATATACGGGAACTTCATTTACCCGGGTGGAGGCGTATTCCTGTCTTCCGACAACGGAAGTAACTGGAGCCGGATGAACAATGGCTTAACCAGCCAGGGAGTCACATCATTGGCGATGAGCGGTAACACTATTTACGCAGGAACTTTTGGAGGCGGAGTGTGCTTGTCGACAGATACCGGACAAAACTGGACGGGAATCAGTTCCGTTTTTTCACCCAACGATGTCACCGCATTGCTTGTTCAAGGCAATAGTCTTTTTGCTGCGGTGGACGGAAGAGGGCCCTACGTTACGGCAAATAATGGCGGCACATGGTACCCGGCATACAATGGGTTGGCAAATAACACCGTTACTTCATTTATTGCCAGCGGGACAACCATTTTTGCAGGAACAGCTTATCATGGGATCTATCGATCCGGCAACAATGGTGTTAGCTGGAATGCAGTAAATAACGGGCTGACGACTACCCGCATCAATTCTTTTGCCATCAGCGGAACAAGTATTTTTGCGGCTACTGATAGTGGTGTGTTCCTGTCTGTAAACAACGGTAACACCTGGGTTGACGTAAATTCCGGATTGATTACAACCAACATCACCTCCCTGGTCACGGACAACTCCTTTCTCTTTGCGGGAACAAACGGAGGCGGCCTATGGAAACGGTTATTGTCTGATTTCCCTGTAGGCATAACCGAAAACCCCGCCGAAAATGACTTTTCACTCTATCCCAATCCTGCAAATGAGTTATTCATCATCAGTTATCCGTTCAAAACGGAAAAAGAAGGTACATTATCCATCCTGGATATTACCGGAAAAACAATTTACAAAACCAATGTCTTCATGTCTGCAAAGACTGTGCTAAATACAAGGGATTTTGCAACTGGAATTTATCTTGTACAACTACAATCAAACGGTATTCACACAACAAAAAAAGTTCTCATTTCAAGGTAAATGAATATGAAATTGAACCATTTGAATGTCATTGGTCATTTTGTTCTGCCAGGATATGAATTAACTTTAACGAGTTTAAATATACGGCCATGAAAACAACAGAAAATTTCGAAACAGGTTGTTGCCCCAGATTCAACGCTGAACCCTGGCAGGAAAAAGAAATTATTTTCAAAGAAAAATTATTCCTGAAGGATCATGTAACCAGTATTTTCCACATCCCACTCAACTTTGGAAAGGTAATGGAAAAAAACATGGAATTAATTGAACACGCCGGCGCGAAAAGCAAAGAACAAATCGTACTATCTGAAGAAAAATCTCCGTGGAGATCAGATGTACACATTGCCATTGACAAGGAGATCCCCAAGGCAGAATTGGAAAAAATTTCCGGCACATTTTTTTCAAAAGTTTTTGAAGGCTCTTACAACGAAATGGGAAAATTCGTTGAGCAGATGCATTCTTACGTGAAGTCAAAAGGAAAAGAAGCGAAAAAATTATTCTTCTACTACCCGTATTGCCCTAAATGCGCGAAAGCGTATGGGAAAAATTATATTGTAATTCTCGCACAGCAATAATTTTTTTGTCCTGACCCTTTCGTTTGACGTGACTCTATAATATCGAATCACACAGAGCAATGGAGTAACCGTTAATTCTATCCTTTCAACTGCTTGCATTTATTGAAAAAGCTCAAATTGAAGCCATGGAAAAAATTGCCAGGAGTTTAATGCTTCTAAATTTCCTCTTTGCTGCATCAGCTCCCGCGCAAACTAACTGGAATCAAAGTTGCGGTGTATCTTCACGCGTTGGTACAGATCAAATTCAA
This sequence comes from Bacteroidia bacterium, assembly GCA_035438225.1. Taxonomy (GTDB): domain Bacteria; phylum Bacteroidota; class Bacteroidia; order AKYH767-A; family 2013-40CM-41-45; genus JADKJP01. Next base: position 3,451 of record DAORHY010000024.1, on the reverse strand, counting down.
CCCGACACGGTTGTTAATGGTGACTCGGTAATTATCATTCCAGCTGTGTTCCACATTCTGACACAAGGAGGAGCAGAAAATATTTCGAAAAGTCATGTCAACAGGGCAGTACAAATACTGAATCAGGATTTTAACCGCCAAAATCCGGACACCCTGGACATTCCGCCACCCTTTCATCCGGTGCGGGGAAACCCGAAGATTGAATTTCGACTTGCAAAACTCGACCCTTTCGGAAATTGTACGGATGGAATTCACCGGGTATACACACCGCAAGAAGGAGTGTACGGGAATTTATACGACAACTATGGCTGGGACCACACACGGTATATAAATTTTTATATCGTTAAGTGGATAGAGAATGACCCCTTGCGATCAGGAGTAGCCTACCTTGCTTCCATTGACAGCGGGCAAACGCAACCCGACAATTTCGATTTTATTGAAGCCCCATATTACGTCCTTGGCGACGGCTTCAATGGGCTCCCGGCCCCGCAACGCTCGCATTTGCTTACCCATGAAACGGGCCACAACCTCGGACTGAACCACATCTGGGGAACCCTCTCCGGATGCACAGACGACGATGACGTAGCGGATACGCCGCTGCAGGATGATGCCAGTACGAGTTATCCTGTGTTTCCGGAAATATCGTGCAACAACGGACCGAACGGAGATATGTTCAACAATTTTGAAGATTATGCAGAAGGCATCAATATGTTCACTGAAGGGCAAGTGGATCGGTTGCGGACATGTCTGGCAAGGAATGAATGGAGAGCCTCTCTTTGGACACCGGCGAACCTCATATCAACCGGAGTCGACACAACCCTGCCTCCTTGTCAGAATATCCCGGTTGCTGATTTCGGATATGGAAACTTTTCTGGCTTGTATTGCGCCGGCACGCCTGTTCGTTTTTATGAGGCTGCTTCTTCGAATGCAACGTTCTGGAATTGGGAATTCAACGGAGGAAACCCTGCTGCATCCACAGACTCTTTTCCTTCCGTCATCTTTGCAGATAGTGGCTTACATCGTGTACTACTGATTGCAGGCAATTTATTCGGAACAGACACAGTTGAAAAGATGATCAGCACACTACCAGCACCGTCAAATTACACAACTTCGATGACGGAATCCTTCGAGGACACTATTCTCAATGAACAAATTACGCAATGGAGAACACTGGGCAAAACATGGAGCATTACCAGTCTGGCTGCCGACTCCGGAACCTATTCCATCAGGATGGATAGCAGTCTGCAATTTTTCAGTACATTTTTCACGCACACCTTTGACTTAAACCAGGTATCAACTACCGGACGCACTTTAGAATTCCGTGTTGCTCTTGGATTAAGTCCGGTTGGCGCCGCAATAAACGGTGGACTTCGGGTCACCTGGAAAAAACCCTGCGAAAACGAGAGGGATCAAATGATTGGCAATAACTACCGTGGTGCAGCAACTTCACCCCTTCATTCCGGCGAAGCATTATCACCCGATTCACTGAGAACAGCAATTACAAATGCAGTATTCATCCCGAATGCCAGTCAGTGGAAAACGATATCGTTAACTATTCCGGACAGCCTGACGGGAGAAATTCAGATCGGTTTTGACTGGGGAAGTTTTACGCCCACCAATAAATTGAAAGGGCTGTACATAGATAACATCAAAGTGAAATCTGGCACAGTGAACATTGCTGAAAATAATGCTGCATTCAACTGGAAAATATTCCCGAACCCTGCTTCGGATGAACTGATCATCTCGCTCGACACCAAATCACAGGAATCTAGTATCACTATTCTGGACATAACCGGAAAACTGATTTTCAGTACATCTGAAAAAGTGAATGATCAATTAAAAGTGAATACTTCAAATTTCCCAAATGGAGTCTATTTTGTTCAGGTCCAAAATGATCAATTCACCGGAATTAAAAAAGTGCTGGTTGTAAAACAGAGATGACCGTTGTCTTGCAAAATGCATCGTTATAAAAAGACACCGAAAATACTTCAATAACTGAGAAGTATTTTCGGTGATTCCTGAACCGGGTTTGATTTTTGAATTCACTCAGAACTCAACCCGCTTTTACTTCTTCCTTCCCATCCGCATGCTTTGCAAACCTGCTTTTATCACGCGGATGAACCTGATCGTAACGTGGCCAAGGCCAGCCTCCGAATTGGGTTCTGTGATAATCCTCAAAAGCCTGGTTGATCTCTTCCTTTGTATTCATAACGAAAGGACCGTACTGAATCACGGGTTCTCCGATCGGCCTTCCCTGCAGCAATAAAATGCTCGTCGCTTCCTCACCGGCCTGAACAATCACTTCATCGTCCGGTTGCAATTCCACAGCATTGTATTTTGGCACCGAAGTACCTGCAAGAACCAATGAACTGCCTTCATAGAAATAAATGGTCCGGTTGATGCCGACTGAGGTTTTCGGCAATGCCCACGTTGCGCCGCCAGCCATTTTAATATTCCAGATAGCAACCTGGTTGCCTGGCTCTGCGGCCCAGGAATCCGGAGGCGGTGCAGGTGCCTGCACAGTACCGATGCGGCCAGCAATCACTTCCACAGTAGTTTTTTTACCCTTAGCATCCGTGTGCACATACCTGGGAATCGATTCTTTCCACAACATTTTAAAATGGGGTTCCACCATTTTGTTTTTTTTCGGGAGGTTCAGCCAGATCTGGAACAGCTCCATCGGATTTTCTTTTTCCTTGCTGATGAGTGGAAACATCTCGGAGTGTTGTACGCCTTTACCGGCAGTCATCCATTGTACATCACCATTCCCATATCTTCCCGCTGCACCCATGGAATCAGCGTGATCCACAATTCCCTGTCTGACGACGGTGATGGTTTCAAATCCGCGGTGAGGATGTCCAGGAAATCCCGGAACCGTCTTCCCGTGATACATGCGGAAACCATCTTTAATAATAAAATCGTCACCCAGGCTCCGCCCCTGCATTGAAGTTACCGGCCCCATTTCAGCATTGCCCTTTGGAAATTTGTCTTCATGATGTACGCAAAACAAAAAGGGATCCGAGGTTTCCCATTGAAAACCGAGTGGTTTAATATTTTTGATGGGGTTCATGTTCTTTTTTTCAGAATTACCGGCCTGCTTAATTGAATTCGAAATCCCTGCAACGGGTGCTGCAATTGCAGATACCAATCCAATTGCTAAACGGGAAATGAAATTCCTTCGTTTGAGGGGCTCGCTCATGGTTTATTAATTTAATAGGTTGACAGATTAATGGGTTCGTGGAAATAAAGATATATACTATTTAAGTAACAATGTTCCGAACATAAAGTTATAATTGACAGACAGAAAAAGATAACTGAATAACTAAATAACAAATAGGGAGAACACTATTAAAACTGCTTCAAATCACTAAAATGAAATTTCCTGGAAATAAAAAAGTGGACGCTACAGGATTCGAACCTGTGACCCCTACCCTGTCAAGGTAATGCTCTA
>DAORHY010000023.1:0-20240 GCA_035438225.1 Bacteroidia bacterium | reverse complement strand
GCCGAGCGTCTGGTCGAGCATGTCCTGGATCGCCCGCTCGCGGCTGCGCTCGATGCGCTCGCGCAGCGACTCGGCGTCGTCGGCCGCGCCGGCCTCTTCCTCTTCCTCGTTGCCCGAGAGCGGTCGGCCCTCACCGTCGACCACCGTCACGTTCGCGGGCTCGAGGTCGCGCACGCTGCCGGCCACCAGGTGCACGATGCCGCGCACCTGATCCTCACGCAGGCGCCGCACGCCCCGCATCGCGACCACGATCGAGGCCCGCGCGTTGCGGCCGCGGCCATGCTGATTTCAATCACAGATATACTGGTAAGCACTGTCCGTGGGAATTGAAATGGGTCTTACAGTGTGGAACGGATAGAAAAACTGCGATCAAAGTCGAACGGTTTATTAAAAAACAAAAATCAAGGAAATTCATTGAACGCATCATTGCCGGAGAACAATTAATCGGAGAGTTTAAAGTGCTGGTGAGAGTCCCGGTCGACCGGGATTAATCAGAGGGTCCCTGGTTCGAGCCGCGAAAATGCGGGAAGAGTTAAAAGTTTCAAATGTAAGTGCACGTGTGTGTTCTTGAAACCTGGTATACAGTTCCACTTACACTAGCTCAAAAATCGAAGCAACGACTGTGTGAAAACATGCTTGCTTCTTTGATTTACAGGAAGGAGTCTGTGTATTCGCATTCCTATTCCTGTAAATCTTGATCCTTGGAAATGATTTCCGATAAGCAGAATGAAACGAGACACCTGCTGACTCAACTACTTGTAACACTGATTCTGTGGATGCAGGCAAATTTAAATGCAAATACCGGTGGACAATAAAGACGATGCATGAGGGAGCGATTGAGAAATTAATTGTCAATTCTACCCTCAGCCCGTTTTGAATTTGCAGCCCGGTTGCAGGGGGTACTTGTTTTTACGATGACTTTCGTACAAACTTTGTAAGAATAACGATTTGTTGTCCTTCTATTTTTCCTTCTATTTGCCCGGTATTATCGGAGACCAGCCTGATGTTTTTCACCACGGTGCCAATTTTAGCATTGATCTGGGATCCTTTCACATCGAGTGATTTGATCAGTGTGACCGAATCTCCGGTTTGAAGCAAGGCTCCGTTGCTGTCGCGGTGCATCTCGTCCGATTCAGATGCAAGATGTTCTCCGGTGGCCTTTGCCCATTCCAGCTGATCATCGTCAAAGTACATCATGTCAATTGCGTCTGCTGCCCAGGATTCGTGCTTCATTCTGTTCAGCAAGCGCCAGGCTACAACCTGAACTGCCGGGACTTCACTCCACATGCTGTCGCGTAAGCAAGACCAATGTGCAGTATCCAGCTCTTCCTTTTTTTCAAGCTGCCTGAGGCATTTCTCACATACATACACACAACTTGTGACCTGAATATTTGTATTGGGCGGCACTGTATAGACGGAAAGATTATTTACTGATCCGCACAGTTCGCAGGTAGTGCCGCTTCGCTCCTTTAATTGCTCTTCAAAATCCATTGTTGTCAATCTAGTCGGCAATAGTACGGATTTTGAATTGATTCAGGTGGTCACGAATTCAGATTCATAAATTTCCTCTGTCAATGATGAAAATCAGAAAGCATCAAAGCGGTTGACACATGTGAATACCCTCTTTTAGTAATTTAGCTTTCCGGTCGCAGATCATGATAACTCTCATATAAAATAATGGGACATTTTTATCCGAAAATAATTTAGCAGATTATATTTGCTCCCGGGAATACTTTTTTTATGTTTTCAAGTGCATGTGAAATAGCGATTCGGGCGATGATTTTCATCGCCGATAAATCAGTACACGGCCAGCGGACCAACCTCAGGGAAGTGGCCAGAGGATTAAATTCCCCGGAAGCTTTTACTGCTAAAATTCTTCAGACACTCACAAAGTGCGGCTGGATACATTCCAGAAAAGGCCCGGGCGGTGGCTTTGAAGCGAATCCAAAAAAAATAAGTAAGGTCACCCTTGCCGATATCGTGGAAGCCATCGACGGACCCGGAATTTTTAGTCATTGTGTACTCGGCCTTGAAACATGTTCAGACACCCGGCCGTGTCCGGTCCATCATAAATTTCTCCCCTTGCGGAATAACCTTCTTTCAATACTTCAGCATACATCGCTCCTGGATGTTTCTGCTACTCTTAACCTGCAGAAAACATTTATACGTTCTTAAAAAAATTTCATTCTATTTCGGACAATTTTGTCCTGTTTTACTAACCACTCATACCACATACTATGTTATCAAAAAGCCAAGCCAAAGTGTTCTTCCTCGGAGGAACCATGGTCACGTTTGCGGTATTTCTGGGATTATCCTGGAATACATTGAGCAAACTTCGAAAAAGTGGACACTGCTGATGAATTCAGCGGTACATGGAGAGATTTTGACGGGGAGGATGAGCTTGAAAGCCACAAGGATGCACTGGATGAACTAAATCTAAAATTTACGGTCCGTGTTGACGATCCCGTACATTCGATCTACCAAAGTGATTTTCTGGAGAACACAAATGTATCCGAAAGTACTTCCGTTGACACCGGCAGTGCTTATCCGAACTACGATGAATGGGATTACCGGAAGCGGCGTTACAAACCGGATTTCTGTAAATTATTTCCTGCTGAGGTGAAAGCGAAAGATGAAGCATACTATTTGAAAACACTACACCATCATCACGTGATCCTGAACGGCCTGCGGAAAATGCTCAGCAATGTGAACAACCGTTACCAGCAGCAGCGGCACCAGTCGCAGGGTGATGAATTCGACATTGACGGTGTAACTGACCGCTTCGCAGACCTTAAATCCGGGCACACACCTTCGGAAAACATTTACCTCTCCAACAGGAAAAAAGAAAAAGACATTTCCATACTCCTGCTTCTCGACTCCAGCCTGTCCAGTGACGGCTATGTAAACAATAATCGCGTCATAGACATTGAAAAAGAAATTTCTATTTTATTCGGAGAAATCCTGAATGAATTCACTATTGATTTTTGCATCTCTGCATTTCATTCAAACACTCGCAATCATTCAAGCTATCAGGTCCTGAAGGGTTTTGACGAACAGTGGAAAACAGCGAAGAACAATATCGGTTCGGTTGAGCCCGCCGGTTATACGCGTATTGGAACTGCAATCCGGCATTCCGGAAACCTGCTCGACAGAAGACCATCAAAAAGCAAATGGCTGATTCTTCTCTCCGACGGGAAGCCAAATGATTATGACCGGTACGAAGGAAAATATGGCATTGAAGACATCAAGCAGTCCTTGCGCGAATTGAACAGCCGAAACATTAATTCCTATGCTCTCGCAATCGAAGCAAGGGCAAAATATTATTTACCACGGATGTTTGGGCAGAACCATTACCAGATTGTCAGTTCAACAGAAGGGCTACTCACCGTACTTGTTAAACTGTATGAACGAATTAAACTTCTCAATTGAAAAAGCTGAGTGTACATCTGAATAAAAAAATTTCCCTGCGGAATTATGTAGAAACCGCCCTCCTGTTTTATCGGGGCAAAGGATCATCTGAACAGAACCAAAATGACCTCCAGCATGCCATGGTTGTTTAATTGTGTGAAGTCTGTTAAAAAATTGATTGTTTGTGATTCACGGGCATCAAGATTTTCAGGGAAATAAGCGTTAAAAAAACCCGTGTTTTTCTTATATTTTCTTGTGTTTTAACGGGCTGACAATAATTGTGAAGATAATAATCAAAGATTCAGCCCTTTAAGCTTGCATCCGGGGCTACATTGATACCTGAATTCTCAGTTTTTCAAGCCTCTCAATGATCCACATTTTTCAGTCTTCTCCAGTAAAAATTATCCTCCTGTGGGCCTTGCTCTTCACGGGCTTTAATGCTTTTGCGGTCAAAGGTACAGCGACTGTTTCCGGGAACTGGAACACAGCATCGACATGGTCATTTAACGGAACGCGCCGGATTCCTGCATGCGGAGATTCTCTGCTTATTCCTGCTGAAATCACTGTCACTGTCAGTAACCAGATAGACTACCAATCCTGTTCTGCTGATTTCATTGTTGATGTTTACGGAATTCTCCAGTTCACCAACGGAAACAAACTTGATTTTACCTGCAATTCTATTGTCTACGTCCACACCGGAGGATTGATCAAAAAATCAACACCGGGCGGAGGGTCTTCCACATTGATAACAATTTGCAATGTGGTTCAATGGAAAGCAGGAGACGGTACATTAAACGGCCCCGACACTTTAAATTATGTATCACCGTTACCGGTAGAACTTATTTCTTTCGAAGCGCATCCTGACGGGAACACCGTTGCTTTATCATGGGTAACCGCTTCGGAGATAAACAACGATTATTTTACCCTTGAACGTTCACAAAACGGTCTTGATTTTACGGTATTTCAAAGCTTACCCGGTGCAGGGAATTCAACCGGGACACTCAATTACAATTCCACCGACGAAACACCGTTCGACGGATTGACTTATTACCGGCTCCGGCAAACTGATTTCGATGGAACATTTGCATACTCTGACATCGTGACTGTGAACCGAAGTTCAAAATATAATTTTGCAATTCTTAGTGCATCCATTAATCCGGATACAGGAGTTCAAATAAAATTTTCAAAACCCGGAGCAGGATATTGCAGTTTGCAGTTAATAGACCTGCAGGGAAATGTCCTGATTGACCAGTTGTACGAAGTGCACGCAGGAATAAATAATTTATCCATCTATATTCCTTCTGCTCCGGCCGGAATATATTCTCTGACGCTCTCTGATGAAGCCCAGAGTTTATCAGGAAAAATCATGGGATTCTGATGTTAAATCTGCTTTCCTGAAACCGCCTCCCTGACAATTTCATCCTGCCTCTGCATGGCGTATGCATACGTAAACGAAAATATTTCATCAGCAGCGGCCATGTCAAACATGCCAAACCGGCTCATGTCCGGCGGGTCGAGAAACAAATGAAACTTTTCGACTTTGGAATAAACGGAATGACTCAGTGCAAAGTGAAAACTGCGGTCCACAATATCTTTCAGGTTGAGGTGTTCCATTTTTTTACTCAGAGAATTCATGTGTACGCCGATCAGGGTATCACATTTTCCCTCCAGTGGTTCAACCGGGCAATTGTTCAGGATCCCTCCGTCCAGCAGCAGCAGATTGGAATAGAGTATCGGTTTGTAAACAAACGGGATACATGCTGAAGCCAACAAGGTATCGGATAATCTGCCGGAGGAAAAATAAACGGTTTCTCCCTTCACAATATCGGTAGCGGCCACATACAATGGAATTTTCAGTGATTCGAAAGTGTTCTCCGGGATGTATTTGAGAAGGGCATCTTCAAGTGATTTCATATTGAAAATTCCGGCTTCTCCAAACTCCAGGTTTGACAAACTAAATAATTTTGTACTTTTTGTGAACTGAAGAATGTCAAACGGTGAATGTCCGGCAGCATACATTGCACCCATTAATGCTCCGGCACTGGTCCCTGAAATAAGCGATGGCCGGATACCACATTCTTCCAGCGCTTTTAAAATCCCCAGGTGACCGATTCCACGGGCGCCTCCACCTGATAACACTAAACCGATTTTTTTCCTCTTGTTCATTAGATGCATTTAGTCAGTCGACACAAGGGTTATTGAAGACCTCTTCCGTAACGAATGCAAAGAAGGCAAGGGGTTTGATAACCGCAGATTTATTTCTGTGATCATTCCCTTTTCCCGATCCAACCCAGGTGTGTATTTTTGAAGTCATCAGCATATTTTAATCCATAACCCATTACGCGGTCCATCGAACTGTGTCCGAAGAGTATCAGTCCTGCAAATTCCAGTTCCGGATTTTGATAATAGAAACCGCACATTGCGACAAGGATTGCTATTCCCTGGTGGTGAAAAAGATTGTAGACATATGCACCGGCCTTTTTACCGGCCAGGTAGGCAAGCATGCTGATATCCGGAGCCAGTATCCAGGCCAGAAAGCTCCACCAGACAAAGCCAAGGTGTATGCAAAGGTAAAATGCCAGTACCAGTTTAACAGCCTCTTCTGTTTTCAGTATTGTTTTCATTCGTTCCCGATATGTGTATTTTTTTATCTATTCGATCCAATCAGGTCAACTACAGTTATAAATTCAGGACAAAGTAACCAATAATTGTATACTACGTCTGGCTGTAATTGATTCGAAGCATCCGTTTTTCAATCCTAACGAATTTTTTGTCTGCCTTACGTTTCACCAAACGAAAGGAAATTTATCCATACTGATAATTTTTGATTCTTATGGATTTTTAATATCTTGTAATTCCATTACAACAGTCTGGTTTAGACACTTTCATTTTGAATACAGTTCATAATTTTTCCTGCACTAAATTTTAATTCTCTTACGTATGAATATTCTTTATTCCCAACGGCAGGCAAACATTCATTTGGGGTTTGTTTTATTAATTTCTCTTTTCTTTTATTTTCATACTCCGACCAGTTCCTCCGCAGCGGCACCCGCATCAAAAACGCTCAGCATTTTCCATTCCGTTGTGGAAGAAAAATTACAGTTGAAATTAAATGAAATCGGCAAAGACATTCTTTTGTTTCGTATTGACGGGAGTAAATGTGCAGAAATTTCAGCGGACAAACCGGAAAAACTACTGCTTTCAATTCCCGGTCCGGACGGAACAACATTCACCGTTGACCTGGAGAAAAATGAACTTTTTCAGTCCAACATGGAGACAGGAGTCTTCGGAAAAAACGGTCCGCAAAAGACCCGTTATGTTCCTGGAGAATTTTATAAAGGGAAAGTAACCGGAGATCAAAAATCAGTTGTCAGCTTCAGTATTTTCCAAAATTCATTAATGGGTTTTATTTCGCGTTCCAAAACCGGAGGAAACATTGTCATTGCCAGGCTGAATGAAATACTTTCGGGAGCTCCGGATTATTATGTGATCTATGACGACAGTAAATTGTACGGAAAAGAAAAAGTTGCCTGCCACACCGGGGAGGTATTGAACCCGCAGCGTAACCTGCGGGAGTTTTTCTCTGAACGCTTCCAGCAGGCAGGATCCACAAATTGTGTTCATGTCTATTTTGAATGTGACTACCAGATGTTTCTGGATAATGGACAAGATGTCAACCAGGTTTATAATTTCGTAACGGGGGTATTCAACCAGGTTCAGCAGATTTTTGCAAATGAAAGTGTTTCGGTTGTTATTTCATCCGTTTATGTCTGGACGGTAAATGATCCCTATGACGGACTCACAACGGCAAGTGATTACCTGACTACTTTCCAGAGTGTCCGGCCGACATTCAACGGAGACATTGCACACCTGCTGAGTACACACAACAACAATGCAGGCGGGATTGCCTTTCTCGATGTATTGTGCAATCCGGCATATGCTTATGCTTTCAGCCAGATCGATAATTCCTTCCAAAGCTTTCCACTCTATGCGCAGAGTGTGAAGGCGATCAGTCACGAAACAGGGCACAACCTGGGGTCCAATCATACAACATGGTGCGGCTGGACAGGCGGCGCACTCGACAATTGCGCTGCTCCTGAAGGCGGCTGTGTTCCGGGGCCTGTACCAACGAATGGCGGTACCATCATGAGCTACTGCGAACAAACTGTTTATGGCGTTAATTTTGCAAATGGATTTGGCCAGCAACCGGGAGATGTGATACGATCAAGAGTAAACGGATCTTCCTGCCTCACTTCCTGCAATTGCACACCGGATGTCACCATTTTCATTTCCCCATCGCCAACCATCTGTGCCGGGACCACCGTCACCTTTACCGCCAACCCGGTAAACGGTGGTGCTGCACCGGTCTATAACTGGAAGGTAAACGGTACAGTGGTTTTCGGCAACAGCATCACCTATACAACAGCATCACTGACAAACGGCGATGAGGTTACCTGTGTAATGACAAGCAACGATTTGTGTGCCGGAGGAGATTCTGTTTCTTCGAATGCCATCATCATGTCTGTTACCTCTACGGTTGCTCCTTCCATCACTATTCAGACAGCAAATCTGGATATCTGCCAGGGAGAAACAACACAATTCAGCGCCACCTTCGTAAATGAAGGAACATCCCCTCATTTTCAATGGCTTGTCAATGGACAACCTGCCGGAACTGATTCCATTGAATTCACAACTGCCGGACTCAATAACAACGATGAAATCTCCTGTGTGCTATTGAGTAGCTTAAGTTGTGCGACGACACCTTCAGACACCTCCAATGTGCTACACATGACCATCAGTACAGTTCTGGTTCCCGCGATAACGATTGCAACACCTTCAACCGTTATTTGCCAGGGCACCATGGTTACCTTTTCTGCGACTCCTGTAAATGGCGGCAGTGCACCCAACTACCAATGGCAGGTGAACGGTAACGATTCCGGCCTGAACAGTCCTTTCTTTACGCTTTCTTCTTTAAACAACGGAGATGTTGTCAGCTGCACACTTACCAGCAACAATGTATGTGCAAGCCCCGGGTCTGCTGTTTCCAATGACATCATCATGAATGTAAATACTACCGGCGTTCTTCCCATGAATGATTTGCTTGTGTGGTATCCATTCAATGGAAACACACGTGACAACAGCGGTAACAATTTCAACGGCACCGCTTCCGGAGCACGATTGACAAAAGACCGGTTCGGCGACAGCAACAATGCCTATACATTCAACGGAGCACGCGACCATGTTCAAATCGGCAGCTCACCACTGCTCAACAATTTCTCAACCGGACTAACCGTATGTGCATGGGTTTATCTCGGTGCAAATAATTCATCACAGGCATCTATCGTTTCAAAGTGGAAGTTCAATGTTACCGACGATCAATACCTCCTGTGGCTGTACAATAAAAAACCGAATTTTGCCATCAGCAACCCCCTGAACCCAGCCAGCGGTGTGCAGTCAACACATGTACTGAGCGATTCTACATGGTATTTCGTTGTCGGTACCTGGGACACCAGCGGTACACATTGTATCTACATCGATGGTGCACTGGATGCCACCCGGTTGTTTCCGAATTTTACAACGATCAACAATACTTCAATTACTGATCTCCGGATCGGGACCGAAGACTCAACATACCGGGCCTTCAAAGGAAAAATTGATGATGTCAGGATTTACAACCGCGTACTTACGCTTCAGGAAATACAAATACTCTGGAATGAAGGGTCTACTGCAGCAGTGCATGTCACAGCTACCGCGGCAACAATCTGTGAAGGACACAGCATTACATTTGAGGCGGTACCACTGGCAGGAGGTCAAAATCCTTTTTACCAATGGAAAATTAACGGAAACAATGCAGGACCAAACAATCCTCTTTTTATAACCAATACCCTTTCAAACGGAGATATAGTAACCTGTGAAATGACGAGCAGCGACCCCTGTTCTCAACCCCTCGCAGTTTCCAATCCGATTCAGATAACCGTAATTCCTGAAATTCAGCAAAGCGTTACAATTAGTACCAACGACAATCCTACGTGTCCGGGATATCCGGCTGCATTTCGCGCACTGCCCAACAATGGAAGTCTGGGTTCAAGCTATCGGTGGAAAATAAATGGAATCGATGCAGGCAATTCTTCCGATCAATTTTACTCTGCCGTAAACGACAGCGATATTGTTTCCTGTGAAATGATCAGCCTTTTTCCCTGTGCAACACCGGCATTGGCCATTTCAAACAGTATCCTGATGCGAATTGATCCGAATACAACTCCTTCCGTAGTGATTTCCACAACCTCCAGTGTCTTGTGTGAAGGAGACACTGCTGTGTTTTCTGCTGTTCCAACAATCGGCGGATCGTCTCCTGTCTATGCATGGCTTATCAATGGAAATATATCGGGAATCGACAGCGCCCTTTTTGTAACCGTTTCGCTTACTGACGGCGATATTGTGGCCTGTGAAATGATCAGCAACTCACCTTGTGCTGCTGTAGATACGGTATTCTCCAATGAAATCAATGTAACCGTACATCCATTGAACACGCCTTCCGTTTCTGTTACAGCAAGTGCACTCACTATCTGCAGCAACGACACATTGAATCTGTCTCCGGCTTCTGTTCATGGAGGCACTTCTCCCACTTACGTCTGGTACCTGAACGAAATTCTTGCCGGCACAAGCAGCGGTGATCTACAATTGTCCAATCTTCACAACCAGGATCGGGTGTACTGTGTTCTGACCAGTGATGAAGTCTGCCTAACCGATGCTACTGTTTACTCGGATACACTGACCCTTGTTGTCAACTCGGCTCCTGTGCCTGTAATTACAGAACAAGCCGGTATTCTCAGCTCAACCCCGGCGATCACCTATCAATGGTATTACAATGCATATCCGATCACAGGTGCAACGAATCAGAATTTAACGGCACTTGCAAATGGATATTACCAGGTAGAGATTACGGATGAAAACGGATGTTCCGCCTTGTCCGACGTATATGCTGACACAACCGTCGGGCTTTCCGAAATTCAACCGGATGATCCCCGCATTCAGATATTCCCCAACCCTACTGGTGGAGATGCCGTACTACGAACACCTGGCCATGCCCGGCTCACTGCAGAATTATTGTCTATTGAAAGTAAGCTGCTCGCATTATTGTTTGACGGAACAGCAACAGAAGCAAACCGGTACATCATGATTCCTTCCGGCAGCCTGGCTTCCGGTATCTACCTGATCCGTTTACTACGCGAAGATCGTGTCTATTTCCGCCGGCTGATTGTTAACAGGTGACCCAACATTCTTGAATCCGATTCTCTTCCGAACGGAATGTGTATCCCGGGTACACAAGTGAAAATAAAACTGCATCGAACTCATTTTATGAAACTCATACACATTGTTTTTCTTTTTTCTGTTTTTTTCATCGCTGCGTGTACGAAAAATGAAAGCGTACCTGACAACACCGGCATTCATGTTTACAATGAAATCCTTGACAAAGCTGAACGTACAGACGACGGTGGATTTATTTACACCAGCCACTGGGGAAATTCGAGATTTTTTTCCAAAATGGATTCGCAGGGGAAAAAAGAGTGGAGTAAAACCTTGCAACCCTTTGCCAATGATTTTTCATTTTCTCTTGAGGCTTTTCATCAAACTGCAGACGGCGGATATGTCCTGGCTGCCACTGCAATTGCGGACAACATCTACAACCGTTATCGTGCCTATCTTATTAAAACCGATGCCGCTGGAAATTATATCTGGTCAAAACAAGTAGACTCGCTCTGGACGGCCGGCGCACTCAAAATTGATGATGTCATTCAGGGGAAAAGCGGAAATTATTTTCTCACCGGAATGAAAGAAGACCTTGACGATTCCTCTGCCTACCTCATGACTCTTGATCCCTATGGAGCCCTGGTTTCGAGAAAATACACCGGTTATCATTTCACCCGATCCCTGTTGTATGAAACAAAAGACACCAGTTTATTGATCTGTGCAAAATATCTTGATCAGCCCTTGAATTTTATATTAAAATACAAAAACGGAATTGAGCAGGGATTCTACATTCTCAACATCCAGGGACAGGACCGATTTGCGAATGAGCTCATGGAAGATGATGACGGCGGGTACGTGATCGGTGGAAATACAGATTTTTCGCTCTCAAAAACGGATTTCTTTTTTCATAAAATATCTGCCTCCGGGAGTACCCTCTTTTCCCAGGCCATCCTTGATTACAATAATAATTTCTGCAGTGCGGTGTCACGAACGACAGATGGAGGATACATAATGATTGGAACAAAATCCTCTGACTCTGCAACCACCGGCACCAATAATCCTGAGCTGAGCATCAATACAAAAATTGTTGTTGTAAAGCTTGACAACAACCGGAACGTAAAATGGTCCTATGTTTACGGTGGAAATTACGGATCACAGGGTATTGCTGTTTCTCAATCGCCCGAAGGGCTCCTTATCCTCGGCAACCAGGTGAATGCAGGAAATTTAAACACAGCCAACATGGTAGCCATCAAAGCAAAGAACAATGGTCAGATCTACTGAGTCTTTTACGATGAAAGGAAGCAAGAAGACTGGTTTGCTTTTCCTTTTCTGCTTATTGATGTTTTCCGCTTTGCGGACCTACGGACAAGCTCCAATGGTTTCATGGGAAGAATGTGCCGGCGGCACTAGAGAAGACGCAGGGAACAGTATCCTGCAAACAAATGATGGAAATTACATTGTGGCCGGAAAAACAAATTCAGACAATGGCCCTGTCACCGGGAACCATGGAGGTTATGATGTCTGGGTGGTAAAATATGACACCAGTGGAATAATTCTCTGGCAAAAATGCTTGGGCGGATCCGGAAATGATGAAGCCGGCTCCATTCTTCAAACAAGTGACGGCGGCTTTGTGATTGCCGGTTATACGGAATCATTCGATGGAGATGTTGTGGGGATTCATTTTGGCGTCCAGTCGTCCCGCGATGCCTGGGTGGTGAAGCTGGATAATTCCGGGAATGTTCTCTGGCAAAAATGTCTGGGTGGATCTGAAGCGGATGAGGCATCCACTGTCTTGGAAACTTCCGATGGCAATCTGATGATTACCGGATTTACCCGCTCAATGGATGGCGATGCCACAGGTAACCACAGTGCAACTTTTACTGATTTCTTTTTAATCCTACTCTCGGGCGACGGGTCTGCTATCCTTCATCAAAAATGCATTGGCGGGCAATTCAACGATCGCGCTTACTCTTCACTCCAAACGACAGACGGAGGCTTTCTGATCGCCGGCTCAACAGACTCGAATACCGGTGATGTCAGCTTCAACCATGGCTCGGATGACTTCTGGGTGGTCAAAGTGAATGAATCATTAGCTATCGAGTGGGAAAAAACGTATGGCGGCTCCAACTCGGATAAAGCAAAAAATATTATTTCAACACTGGATGGAAATTATCTTGTATCCGGTGATGCCTCCTCGAATGACGGTGATGTAAGTGGGCATTACGGTAGTGTTTTTAATTCTGATTTTTGGATGGTGAAGATAAATCCGAATGGTGCTATTATCTGGCAACATTCGTATGGCGGAACAAACAAAGACGTACTCAATACCGTCATTGGATTGTACGACGGGAGTTATATCGCAGCCGGCACAACCAACTCACTGGATGGCGATGTGACCGGCCTCCATACTTATTATGACGGATGGATCCTTCGGACTGATGCCCAGGGAAATCTGACCGGTCAGCTTTGCCTCGGAAGCGCTGGTTATGATGAATTCTTTTCTCTCCTTCACGACAGCTTTGGGAATACTGTGCTGGCGGGAACCGGTGGGGCTCATTTGCCGCTTTTTAACGGAGGCAGTGACACCTACCTGGTAAAACTAAAACATGAACTTGTCGGTATCGAAGAAATACAAAAAGATCAATTGGTGTTCACTGTATCTCCGAATCCAATACGCGAATCTGCGGTAATGGAATTATCCTGCCTGAGCAGTTGCCCTGACAACGAATATTCCTTTGTGCTGGCCGATGTTCAGGGAAGAATTGTTTATAGAATGAACGGCTTCCGCCTGGGTTCCGCTGTTTTCAAGAGGAATGAATTGCAAAATGGAATTTACTTTTTTTCAATTGTTGCCGGCGGTACAACTTATTTATATGGTAAACTTCTTCTCCTGAAGTAAGGGTTTTGCCACCAACCTGTTTCGGGGGATTTGCTATGCAATTTTTTAAAATCGAAATGTGCGGAAGGATGATACAGAAAGCAAATTTTAAAAAGACGAAGGACGAAGGGCTGCAATAAACAGATCCTTCACTTCAGGCATTCGATCGAAATCATGAATCACATTTACAGCACCCGAAAAAGGTTACCAGAAGCACCCTGAAGCCCTGAACCACCCTGCGTTTTACAAAATTAGAATACCTTTGCCGGATGAAATACTCCATTCTATGCCATGCACGGGAAAAAATTTTCTTACTGTTTATCCTACTGACCTGGAATACCCTCTCCTATGCCCAATTAAGATCAAGAGCAGAATACAACTCCGGCCGAAAACGCCTTGTACGGACAGAGCAGGGACTGAATCCGTCTTCCTTACTGACACTGACAGCTGAAGAAAAAAATGCTGAATCTGTTTTGTATAAAATGAAAGAACAGGAGTTAAAAAGAACAACTGGAAAATTTCCACCTGCACACAATTTTCTTAAAATAAAATCTGTCATCGATTCTTCTCCCCTGCTTGCAGTTTTCAAAAAGATGCCAAAGGGAGCTGTCTTACATGCACATCCCGGAGCAATTGGAGATTTTCACTGGCTGATACAATTTGCAACCTATCTGCCCGATTGTTACTTGTACACCGGCCCCGAAACGGATTCCTTCGTTCAGGGAGCCATGCGCTTCTTTTCAAGCGCACCTTCCCGGGAATGGAAACCGGTGGGCGAACTCAGGAAAGCGTCCGGAGATGTAAATAAATTTGATGAGGCGCTTTATCAGTCGATTACCCTTGGGACAGAGGATCTTGAAAGACCGGATATCTGGGCGGAATTTGAAAAGTGTTTTTCACGTATTGACGGACTTCAATCCTACGAAGCGGTTTATTCTGCGTGGAATCAACATGAACTGGAAGTAATTGCCGGTGAAAATGTACAGATACTGGAATTAAGGTCTTTCCTTAGCGGCCCCTGCGGATTTGATCAGCAGGGAAAAGGACCGGATACAGCAATTGCGATGTATGGCAATTTTGTCAGGCAGATTCGTGAAACACATCCCGATTTTGAATTGCGTTTCATCTTTACAAGAATGAAACAATACGGCGATTCCGGTCTGGTGCTTTCCCTGCGTGAAGCGCTTCGTCTCCGTGGAAAATATCCGAACTGGGTTGCCGGATTTGATATGGTCGGGGAAGAAGATCCATTGCCTGATCTGAGCACATGCATCGATGTATTGCTGAATGCTGAAAAGGAAGCCCGTAAAACCGGTGTCTCTTTGCCGTATTATTTTCATGCTGGTGAAAGCAACTGGACAAATAATTCGGATATAGTCGAGGCTGTTATGTTGCGTAGCAAGCGAATCGGACATGGCCTGGCGCTCATCAAACATCCCAAACTGATGCAATTGGTAAAAGACAGGCACATCGCAGTTGAGGTTTGCCCTGTCAGTAATCAGGTGCTGGGTTATGTTGCCGATCTGAGAAATCATCCGGCAATTACCTGGATACGCAGCGGAATTCCGGTAACATTAAATCCGGATGATCCGGGCATGATGGGCTACACATTTTCCTATGATTTCTATGAGGCTTTCATGGCCTGGGACCTCAGCCTGGCGGATTTGAAAATGCTGGCAATGAATTCCATCAACTACAGCTCCCTGAGTCAAGGTGAGAAAAGAACCGCGCTGGGAAAGTGGAAAGAAAAATGGAAACTATTTGTGGATAGCATCAACCGGGAAACGGTTTCGGAATAATTATTTTCTGTATACGTTCCCGGTTATTGCATGTATCCGTTTTTCTTCCACGCCGTCACCCCTTTCTTCAAGAGGGCTGACAATTCTTTCTCATCGATTTGTTCAGGTTTTTTAATATTAAAACAAGTTTTGCCTTTGAGTATTTTACTCATTTCAGGAATCAGCTCCAGAAACTCCGGCGCCATGTACATGGGGAAAAAATAAAAACTAACCATGTCCTTACGGGCAACACAACTTGTAAAAAACATTCCGGGAATTATCTTTTTATCATAGCCATACGGCACCGCTTTATTGCCGGTCAGTTCCATCCCGTCTTTTGATTCTTTAGTAATCACCATAGGTGGCGTACATTTCCGCATTGCATTTTTTAGCTTTGTAAGAATTTCTTCCTTTGCTTCAGGTGTCATGGGCATCGTCAGATGAATTACAATTTTGGATAAAATTGAATGAGAGAATAGCAATCCAAAGATAACATATTCTTATTTTTTACCTTTCGCCAATCGTTTTTTTAACATTGACCCACTATGCCTTCTGCTTTCAGTCATGCCATAGCAGCAATTACCCTTGGAAATTTAATAAAACGGAATCCGCTTTTCAAAATGATTTTTCTTGGAAGCGTTTGTTCGGCAATTCCGGATCTCGATGCCATTGGTTACCATTGGGGCATTCCCTATGATTCTTTGTGGGGACATCGCGGAATAACACATTCTTTTTTCTTCGCAGCAGTTTTGGCCTGCACGGTACTGCTATTCTTTTACAGAAATGAAAAGCCGGCAATCAGAAACCGGATCTGCGTTTTTACATATTTTTTCTTTGCAACGGCCTCCCACCCGCTACTGGATATGCTCACCAACGGCGGCCTCGGGGTTGCATTGTTTGCGCCTTTCTCGAATGATCGATTCTTCTTTCCGTTTCGCCCGGTTAAAGTCTCTCCGATTAGTGTCGGGGATTTCTTTTCCTCCAGAGGATGGATTGTATTTAAAAGTGAATTTATCTGGATATGGATACCTTGTATCCTGGTACTTTTCATTTCCTCATTGACAGGCAACAGAAGAAAAAATGAAAAAAATCCCACGCATTGAAAATACATGATTGATCCAGTGCATTCAATGAACTGTCCCTGAAAGAAGCCGTTAGAAGTACCTTAAATTTAAACCGGGTCAGGACATCAATCTGGTGAGAATGAGTCCTGAGATCAATGTCAAGAGAAAAAATGCGAGGATCGTTATGAATCTTCTTTGTTTAACAATGTCCTGTTGAAGATAAATGTTGTGCAAAACATTATTGATGGCAATTTCAAGGCGGTTAAAGGCATCCTGGTTGTTTTTCGCAACATAATCATCCGCGCCATACTTTATAATATTGGCAGCAATTGTGGCATTTTCCTGTGAACTGAGAAAGATGACAGGCGCTTCGTGTTCGTCCTTCAGTTTCATCATGATCTGGACGCCGTCCATCGCGTTTGGGTCCACAGAGTCCAGATTGTAGTCGATAATGAACAGGTCCGGAGTTTGCCGTGTTTGCCTGATCGCTTCTTCACCGGTTGCATAAACAGACAGTTCTGCTTTCGAATAATTCATGTTTATAAAATCCCTGATCATTTCAGCATTTTGCTGATCGTCTTCGATGACAACAAATCGTAAAGCCTGCATAGAAACAGAATTAAAAGAAAAAACAAAAAAAGCAATCCCCGTAAAGGAATGATGGAATCAAATTTATTGATTATTTCGGAACTTCATTAAACCGGACTACATTTTATCGGCAAAAATGGGGGGCCCTAATTGAACCTGGTATGTTCAAAACTATTTCCAGCTATTCCTATCAAATTGCGCATTCTTCTATTTTTACAACTCTTCCTTGAGAACGCCTTCAACGGCATCAAGCAATTTTCTGCAAGAAAACACAACCGTCCGACACACTATGGGAAACAACAATCCGGCAATCAGCAAAGGAGCCTTACCAACACTCGTAACCGTCTTTTTTTTCTGGGGATTTGTAGCCGCATCGAACGGGATTTTTATCCCATTTTGCAAATCACATTTCAACCTCGACCAGTTCCAATCTCAGCTGATTGACACCTCCTTTTATGGAGCCTATTTCTTCGGTTCCCTGCTTTTATACCTGTCGTCTGCAGTTTCAGGTGTCGACATCCTGAACCGGATTGGTTTTAAAAACGGAATTATTATTGGCCTTACAATGTCAGTTATCGGAGCGGTTTCTCTTGCCTTCATTGCCTCCGGTGAACATGCAACTTTCGGTATGGTTCTGGCCTGTTTCTTTATCATTGCCCTGGGGTTTTCCCTTCAGCAAACTGCCGCCCAGCCCTTCGCCATTGCCCTTGGAAACCCGGCTACCGGGGCACATCGACTGAATTTTGCGGGTGGTGTGAATTCTCTTGGGACGTTGCTGGGTCCGCTCGCTGTCAGTTATGTTCTGTTCGGTGATTTAAATGAAGGAGGGAACGCAACAATTCAATCGATACGTACACTCTACCTGATACTCGCCGGTTTATTTTTCCTGGTTGCTTTCTTTTTTCTGACATCCAAAAAACTACCAACCATACGCATGGAAGAACACGTCGAAAATAGTTCCAAAGCGATGTCCCTGCTGTTCATGATTGCTGTTCCTACAATAGTATTGCTGTTCTTCAATACCATGTTCGGAGAAAATGAAAAAGTTTATCTGGTGCTCGGTTCACTGGTAGTAATTCTCGGACTTTTGTTCTATGCACTTGTCGCTGCACAAAAGAATCCAAAAGGCTGGGGTGCCATGCAGTATCCACAACTGGTACTTGGAATGATTGCAATCTTTGTCTATGTCGGAATGGAAGTTACAGTTCAAAGCAATATGGGAGCTTTGTTGCGGCAGCCGGAATTCGGCGGACTGGATGCGAAGTTCATCTCGCAGTTTATTTCTCTGTATTGGGGAAGCCTGATGATCGGAAGATGGATTGGTGCTGTAGCTGTTTTTAATCTGACAAAGTCAACGAAGCAAATACTGACCCTGGTTGTTCCCCTGGTTGCGTTTGCAATTATCCTCTTTGTCAATCACCTGCGTGGCAACGATGTGTCCAATATGTATGTCTACATAATCAGTGTCCTTATTCTTGTAGCGGCATTCTTCTATGCCAATGAACGTCCTGCACGTATGCTGTTTACCATGGCGGCCCTGGGAACTATTGCCATGCTGGTGGGCCTTTTCACACAGGGACAAATCAGCACTTTTGCTTTTATCAGCGGAGGCTTGTGTTGTTCCGTCATGTGGCCCTGCATCTTCGCTCTTGCAATCGCCGGCCTTGGAAAATATACGAGTCAGGGTTCTGCATTTCTGATCATGATGATCCTAGGAGGAGCCATCATTCCACCGGCACAGGGGGTGATTTGCGACTTCGACAAAATCCATCCGGAAGGCATTGCGGGGCTGACGTATACACACTTTAGTTATGTCTTGCCATTGTTGTGCTTTATGTATATGGGATGGCACGCCATGCGCACTAAAAAGATTCTCAAGGCCCAGGGTATGGATTTTGACCAACAAATGACCGTAGGACACTGATAGTATTCGGTTAAAACCATGGCTGAAATTGTTGACCGGACCTTGTAGTATAATTGAAGAGCCATTCAACAAACGACTTGGAAATTATCATTATTTTAGTACCGTTTCTGTTTCCGGAACAAGCAATGCCCCGCCCCTTTATCATCCGGAACATCCTTCCTTCATTTCAGGACTCATTCGGTCATCCGATCAACACCTTTTAAAAGAAAAACAATGGAAGATACAATTTGCCCTCAGCCACAGAATCTATCAATCCCGGAAATGTTGAACAGGATCACCGATGCTGTGATTTCATTGGACACGAATGGTACATGCTTATACCTCAATCCTACGGCACAATCCGTGTTGAAGGTTCTCAATAAAACCCTTCTGGGAAAAAATATCAGGGATGAATTTCAGCACCTGGATAACCAGGAATTCTATCACGCTCTTTTAAAGGCACAAAAGACACAGAAATCAATGTTCCTGGAGGATTTCTATCCGCCTTTCAATAAATGGTATCATTTTTCAATTTATCCTGCTACCACAGGAACAACTATAATCGTAAAAGAAATAACGGATCCGAAAAAAACGTGGAACCAGGAATTCGACACACATAAAAAATACCAAATTCTTTTTGACAAAATTCCGATTCCAATGTGGGCGGTGGATGTTGAAACCCTCCGGTTTATTGATGTCAACAGGGCTGCACTGGAACAGTATGGGTATGACAGGGATGAATTTTTATGCATGCTGGCACCGCAGATCCGTCCGGTTGAAGAGGTGGAGAATTTCCTGGAACACGTACTCAATACCGATGAATCGGCAAACAACAGTGGTGTCTGGAAGCATCGAAAAAAGGATGGTACCATTCTCTTTGCAGAAATCTACTACCACACTGTTGTTTTACAGGAAAGAAAAGTAAGGCTGGTGCTGGCGGTTGACGTTACCGAAGAGATCCTTTCCAAACAAAAATTGAAAACAAGCGAACTTGGGTTCAAGACGCTAATTGAAAACTCTGAAAATTCTATTTTTATTGTAGATGAATACGGGGACAATATGGAAGTCAATAGCAGTGCATGCAAATTGCTTGGTTATTCACCGTCAGAACTTCAGAAAATGAACCTGAAGGACCTTTTTGATGATTGTGAACCCGATCTCAAGGCATGGTTCGATTGTTTCCGTCAAGGCACAACTTGTTTTAGTTCGAAAAAAATAAAATGCAGGGACAATTCATTAGTCCCTGTGGAAATTAACAGCACAAAATTACCGGACGGTAGAATTCTGGGAACCGTGCGTGATATCAGTGAACAACTAGAACGGACGGAGGCGATACGAAAAACCAACGAACGGTTTGACTACATTCTAAA